>CAYVVK010000916.1:0-367 GCA_964454855.1 uncultured Phaeodactylibacter sp.
AGCAGGAGGTAGAAAGACGCTGATGCTCCCGTTCTCACCTTTTCACCTTCCGCGTTTGGCCTACTTAATGGCGCGGTACTGCGCGGCGTTGGAGGCATCGATCCTCGTCATCACCTGCACCACAGTATTCTGTTCCTGAGGAGTACCCCGTTTGAATATCTCCAGTATTTCCTGTGACTTGGTATCCGTGAACATCTGGATGATCATGGAGTTGGGGTAGGCCTGGTCTACCTGTTGTACCTGCTCGAGGGCAGCAGCAATGATGGCCCGGCCGGTGTTGATATCCGCCGCGGCCACGTCCAGGCCCTGGCGGTGGTAATCGTACCAGGCCTGGCGGAAGGGGCGCACCCGTGGGGAAAGCAGGTTC
>CAYVVK010000916.1:377-2500 GCA_964454855.1 uncultured Phaeodactylibacter sp.
GCCATCGAGCGAGCGCCAGCCGGGATTCGCGGCAGCGGCCGATTGTGGAACGTTGTTGACGATGTCCTGTGCTTGCTGGAAATGAGTTTCGCCTCCGTAGAGGGCGAAGGAGTCGCCGTCGAGGCCCAGGATAATATAGGCGTAGAAGGCCAGCACACTGGAGAGGTTGTCGTTAAAAGTATTACGGCTGAACTGCAGGGGCTGGTATTGTTCGTAATAGAAAGTAACGCCCTTATCGATATGGTTGATTAGCGGGGTATCATAGTCCGACCCATAGACGGGGCGGGAGGCCTGTATGGCCATATCGGCCCTGAAGGAGGTGGGCGAGATCTCTTCCTGAATGGTGATCAGCAGGTTGGCATTGATGCGTTCTTCGGTTTCATACACCTCATCCGACCATTTCTGGCTGTTGAGGAATTCCCGCACCGAGGATTCGAGAGTTTCGAATACTTTCGGGTCGGTAGCCTGCAGTTTCTGGGTATTGATACGTACCGACACGTTCAGTTCCTGGGCGCCGAGGTGCAGGGCCGTTGCCATCAGCCACAAGCTGAAAATAAGCTTTCTCATATTGCTCTGGTTTATGGATTCAGCAGCAGTTCTTCTATCTCGTTCAGGATATCTTCTGCTACTGCGCTTTTAGATTTTAACTCAAAGTTACGGATCTTATTGTCTTTATGCAGGATTGTCACTTTATTGGTATCGACATTAAAGCCGGCGCCTTCGTCTTTCAGCGAGTTGAGGACGATGAGGTCGAAATTCTTTTTCCTGAGTTTTTCGCGGGCGTTGGCCTTTTCATTCTCCGTTTCCAATGCAAAGCCGGCCAGCAGCTGGCCGTTTCGTTTTTGCTTCCCCAGAGATTCGGCTATATCAGGATTTCTCACCAGTTCCAGCCGCATCGTTTCTTCCCCTTTTTTGATCTTTTCCCTGGCTGCTTCCCGGGGCCGGTAGTCGGAGACTGCGGCGGCGAGTATGGCCAGGTCGGCCGAGTCAAAGCGTTCGGTGGCCGCTTCGTACATTTCCCGGGCGGTTTTGACCTTTATCACTTCCACCTTTCCATTTTCCGGGGAAAGGCCGGAGGGCCCCAGGATGAGGGTTACTTCCGCACCGCGCCTGGCGGCGCCATCGGCCAATGCCACGCCCATTTTACCGCTCGAGCGGTTGCCGATGAATCGCACCGGGTCTATGGGTTCGTAGGTGGGGCCGGCGGTGATGAGTATTTTTTTTCCTTGCAGCTTCGTGGATCGGTTCAGGAAAGATTCCAGGTAAGCAATGATCTCTTCGGGCTCCGCCATGCGCCCTTCTCCCACCAGGCCGCTGGCCAGTTCGCCATGCCCTACCGGTATGAGGTGGTTGCCGTATTGCTGCAGGCGGCGCACGTTTTCCTGGGTAGCGGGATGCCGCCACATGTCAAGGTCCATGGCTGGAGCGAAGAATACCGGGCAGCGGGCCGAAAGGTAGGCCGCGGCGATGATGTTATCGCAAATGCCATTGGCCAGTTTGCCCAGGGTGGTAGCGGTAATGGGTGCGATGAGCATGAAGTCGGCCCACAGGCCCATTTCCACATGGTTGTTCCAGCTCTCCTCGGAGCTCACATCGGCATGTACTGTATTTTTGGACAGGGTGGACAGGGTGAGCGGAGTGATGAAACGGGTAGCGGCGGGAGTCATAAGCACCTGCACCTCAGCTCCTGCTTTGATGAACTGCCGCAGCAGGAAGGCGCTTTTGTAAGCGGCGATGCTTCCTGTAATGCCCAAAAGAATCTTTTTGCCTTTAAGGTTTGCCATCTTAAAAGGAGTATTGCGGAGCAGAGCGGCAGGAAAGAAATGAGGAAGGGGCGGCGGCTTTCGGCCGTCCCTGCCTGTAGGAGGAAGAGGGGTTATTCTTCGTCTTCTTCCTTTCTGGCCTTTTTATAGCGGTAGTACACCTCGCCGTTGAGAAATTCTTCGGAGGCGATGATCACCGGGTTGGGCAGGCGCTCGTAGAATTTGGAGATCTCGATCTGCTCTTTGTTCTCGCTGATCTCCTCGATGGTGTCCGAGGAAACGGCAAATTCTTCCAGCTTCTGGTGTAGTTCGTGTTTGAGGTCTACCGCCAGTTGCTTGGAACGCTTGGTGATGATGGAC
>CAYVVK010000917.1:0-2498 GCA_964454855.1 uncultured Phaeodactylibacter sp.
CTATAAAAACTACCGAATCAGCGAAGCCCCAGGCGGGCCCGTAGGGCCTGAGAGGTAGCCAAAAGTCTTCGTGTCCTTTGTGCCTTCGTGGCTGAAAAACGAACTGATCCAGCGAACGCTGGGAGGTAACGCTTGCTCCATAAAACCTGGTGGTGTATAGCGGGCGACACCTCAGAGCAAAAGCCGGGGCAGGAGGCGTCACCCGAACAAAACCTTAGTGGCCCTTAGTGCCTTGGAGCCTTAGTGGCTATAAAACCACCGGATAAGCGAAGCCCAGGCGGGCCCGTAGGGGCTGAAGAGGTAACGCAAAATCTTTGTGGTAAAAAACCGAAAAACATGAAATACGCTTTCACCAAAATGCAACTCGAAGCCCCCAGCTTCTACAAGCTCATCATGAACTGGGTGGAAACGCAGCTCATCGTCACGGAAGATAGCGCGCGCATCATCGGCTATGGCTATTACTACGAGATCACCGGCGCTTTTTCCGACCTGGTGCTCGACTGGGAGGCCACCATCCGCCTCCCCCAGCACCCCGGCCTGGAACCCGGCGAATACGAACTGGGCATGATGGAGGAGGATCAACTCTACGCCTTCCGCAACCAGCAGCGCTATCCCATAGTGGATAGCCCGGTAGTAGTGGAGGTGGAGTATTCTCCGGAGGAGGATTAATTCCGGTAGCCGGATTTAGAGTTTGTTTGGAGGCCGATGCCGGCTTATGTACCCCCCCCTCACTCGAATATAACCGGCAAACGATACTGCCGCTCATTCTCCGGCAGGCCAGAGGGGTTGGCCTTTTCAAACAGCAGGTATCCTCGTTTGCCATCGGGCGCGTCGAACTCCAGAGTAGCTTCGAAGGGCACAAAATCCTCCGTCATCCAGTTGCCCTGGGCCTTGGCATTGGTGTGGGCGATGGTATTGTAATCCCTGTCCTGCAGAGAAATGGAAAAAGTGGCTTCCTGGTACCAGTACCCTCTGGCCCGGCCTTTGACCGTGAGGGGAGATTGTATGGTTAGGTTGGCAGCCGGTTGTTCTACCTGCAACACCTCATCGATGGGCAGGCGTTCATCTGATTCCTGGAAGAAGTAGAGGGATCTCAGCATATCGAGGATGACGGCCTGGGCGGACTGTTCCAGGCGGCCGCGCCGTTCCACCCGGTCGCCCATGAGCGGGTCGCAGTATTCCATGTTTTTGGGTTCGCCGGTCTCGCGGTCGAAGCAGCTGGCGGAAAAATCATTGACGGCCACCTGGGCGAAGACGTAGCCCTCCTCGTTCCATCCGGTGGGCGGTAGGGCGGGCTGAATGAGGTAGCCCCAGGGAGAGCCGTCTTCCAGCAGAAAAACGAAGGAGTTTTCGTTGTCCCACTCGAAACTCACCGGAGGGGCGCCGTTCGATCAGCTTCATATTTTTGCCGCTGGGCAGTTCCGTGCCCCAGCCCTGCGGATACAAGCTGAGATGGGAGATGCCGGCTTCCGCATGCACCGTCAGGGGCAGTTGTATATTTACCTCCGTGGTGGGGTTGTAGGCATTAAATGCCCGGAATGTTTCGCCGGGCCGGTTTTCCACCACCCGCCAGTTTGGGGGGTGTTGCAGGGCAAAATGAAAGTCCGGGCTGGCGTATTTCTCCCAATTGGGGTTCTCGGGAGGTTTGGGCTGCACCGCCAGGGAATCTTCGGGAGTGCCGTTCTTATCTCCCGATCTGTCATTAAAATTCTGGCAGGAAGCCAAAAGAAGCAGTGCCATTAAAGAAGGTAGTAAACGCATGGTATTGATGTTTACTCATGGAAAGGATAGAGCAGGCTTTTGTTCGCTACCCTGCCGTCAGTCCGTCAATTTCAGGTGCCGGCGCACCAGGCTCATCATATTATCCAGTGTGGTATCCAGGAAGATATCGGGTTCCATTCCATGGGGGTCGATGGCGTCGGTAAGAAAATCCATCGTCCTGACGCAGGTGGGATACTGCAGGGTAACACAACCCTGGTCCAGGCTATGCCCACCCATCGATGACGCCTGCCGTATTCTCTCCGTAGAGGGTGGCCTTGCTGCTCTGCCGGCAGCGGTAGACGAAGGTTTCGGCGGAGCTTCCGCTGCCCTCGTTCATGAGAATGGCCGCTTTTCGGGGGTTGGAATACAGGGTGTCCAGGGTATGGATTGGGTTTTCCTCGCCGAAAGTCAAAAAAGTATCCCGGTAAGTGTCCAGGATGCGGAGGTATTCCCTGGTTTCTTCATCCGGCTCTCCCTCTTCCGGAATGTCGAGAAAGGACTTGAACCTCCGGGCATTCACAGGATTGAGCGTATAGCGCGGGCCGGAAAAGCAAGAGGGTTATCCTCAGGAGAAAAAGGAAGCGATTGCTCATGAATAGAAATTAAGCGTGATACAATGCAGCGTCTATCACACAGAAAGACAGGAAAAACCTGTTTATGGCCACAAATGAAGATGGCAAAAGGCCAGCCTTCTAAGGCTGGACAAAGCCGGAAGTCGGAAAGCGGCCATACCCAGA
>CAYVVK010000918.1:0-2496 GCA_964454855.1 uncultured Phaeodactylibacter sp.
GATTATCAGTCCCTGCTGGAACAGGGGCGCCGCCAGGAAAGCGAGGGGCGCTTCACCGTAGCCATCAACCGCCTCGATAGCGCCATCGGCCTGGCGGAGGAGCACCCGGCCTACTTTGAGGAGGGCCCCGAAGAAGCCTTAGCTGCCCGGGAAGCTACTCTGGCGCTGCAACAACTGGCCCGCAATTTCGAAACGCTCATCCTGGAAGGAGAACGCCTGGAAAGCAGAGGCACGGAATACCTGCCCGCGGCACTGGCCAAATATAAGGCCGCCCGCCGGCTGAATATCAACGACAACCTCAATGGACAGGCACAGCTGAAAGCCGATGCCCTCAGCCTGGACATGAAAAATAAATTCGAACAACTGAGAACCCGGGGAGAACTGTACCTGCAGGCCGGCAACATATCGGGAGGCTGCAACACCCTGCGCCTCGCACAGCGCCTGCAGCCGGGCAATGCCCGGGTGAAAGAACTTTTGAAACAGTGCAATTAAAAAACCTGAACCCATGAAAACACTACCCCAGATATGCCTTGCCCTCTTACTTCTCAGCTGGATGCCCATCACCTTGCTGGCCCAGCAGGATTCCATCCGCCGCTGGGTGGAGACAGGGACACAACACTACGCGGAAGGCCAGTTTCAGGACGCCATCCGCGCTTTCCGCCTGGCCCGCACTTTTGACGGCTCCACCGAAGCCTATGATATCGATGAGTGGATAGAAAAGTCTTTTAACGGCTATGTGGAGCTGCTGAAAGCCGCTGAAGAAAAGGCAAGAAGAGAGGCCCGCGCCAGTGAAATGGCGGGCCTGGCCTATAAACTGGCCAAAAACAACCCCACCCATGCCGTTCACGTAGCGGCCGCCGCCCTGGAGCTCAACCCCAACAGTAAGAGCGCCCGCCAGCAACTGCACGATATCATCAGTTTATACCCTCCGCCTTTCTACCTCAGCGAACTGCCCCATGAAACGGCGCTGGCCGGCCTGGCCTTCTGCAGCCCCGGCGGCCAGCTGGCCACTGCCGGAATGGACGGCAAGGCCCGCATCTGGAATACTTCGGGGGAAATGCTGAGGGAGATCGACGCCCATAAGGAAGGCCTGACGGCCATCGCCTGCCATGAGCCTTCCCAAACGCTGGCCACGGCCAGTTATGACAATACCGCCAAACTCTTCAGCCTCGATGGTGAATGGCGCGCCACCCTCAGCGGCCATCAGCAGGACGTGGTGGATGTCTGCTTTTCGAAAGACGGCAAAACACTGGCCACCGCCAGCTGGGACGGTACCGCACGGCTTTGGAACGCCAAAGGTGAAAACCTGCTCACCATACCTGCCCACGATGCCTACCTCACCAGTGTGGCGCTTTCTCCAGATGGCCGGCGGATTGCTACCGGAAGCTGGGATAAGACGGTGAAACTGTGGGATAGCAAGACCGGAAACCTCCTACAAACCCTGGAAGGCCATGGGGCGGCGGTGGCCGATCTGGCCTTTATGCCCGATGGCGCCTTGCTGACCGCCAGCTGGGATAAGACGGCGCGCCTGTGGGATGCCGATGGAAAGCTGCTGCAAACCTTCGAGGGCCACGACGGCCCCTTAATGGGCGTTAGCCCGGCGCCGGACGGACAGGGCATCCTTACCGCCAGCGACGATAAAGAGGTGAAGCTCTGGAGCCGCTCCGGCAACCTGCTGCAAAGCTACCGCCGGCATCGCGCTTCCGTAATGGGCCTGGCGGTTTCTTCGGATGGGCGCTGCTTTGCTTCCGGCTCCATCGACCATTATGGCGCCATCTGGAATTTCAACGGCTCGCAACTAATGGCCATGGAACCGAAAGGAGAAAAGGCGGAGGCGCTCTGTATTGCTGCATCAGCCGACGGGAATTACCTCATCGCCGGATATTCGGACCAGAAAGCCCGCATCTTTAATTCTGAGGGCCAGCTGTTGCATACCCTGGAAGGCCATACTTACGGGATAGCCGCCGTCGCGGCCTCTCCGGACGGACAGTATTTCCTGACCGGAGGGAAAGACGGCAAGGCCATTCTCTGGAATAACAAGGGAGAAAATGTCCGGCTGCTGAAACAGTATCCGCCAACTAAAGCAGTAACCGATGTGGAGTTTACCCCCGATGGCCAGAAAGTGCTCGCCTGCTCCCAGGATGAAACGGCCAGCCTGATCCGGTTAGACGGTACGGAAGAGGTGCTTTTTTCCGGGCAGGGGGATATGATCTTCAGCATTACCAGCTCTCCCGATGGACAGTATGTCCTGACCACTTCGCGGGGCAATAAGGCCATTGTGCTTTGGTCTATGGACGGGAAAGAGCTTAAAGCCATTCGGGGAAGCAACAGAAGCATCAATGATGCCGCCTTTGCTCCGGACGGGCAGAGTTTTGCTACCCCTGTAGGCAGGGGAGACATTATTATCTGGTCGCTGGAAGGAAGGCCCGTCCGGCGCCTCGCCACCGGGCTCAACTCCCTGGGCAGTACACGCTATTCTCCGGATGGAAAGTATCT
>CAYVVK010000919.1:0-2494 GCA_964454855.1 uncultured Phaeodactylibacter sp.
GCCCTGCGCTTTCAACACTTTCCCCATATTGAGATGCGCCCGCCAGTAGGTTTTATCCTTTTCCAGGGCAATGGCAAAAAGGGCTTCCGCCTGCTCGAAGTCTTCCTGGTTCAGAAACCGGCGGGCGTAGCGCTCGGCCTCCACTGCCGTGGCCACTTCCAGTGCTCTTGCTGTAGTGGCCTTCGCTTCTTCCTCTTTCCCGGCCTGCCGCAGTAAGTCGGACTTGACATCCAGGTTCCAGAAGTTCTCCTGCATGGCGATGGAGCGATCGATCCACTGCAGCGCTTCCTCGGTATTGATCTCGTATTCGGCGCAGTAGGCGGCGGCCTGGCACCAGCTGAACCACTCCCAGTAAGCGTCGGAGCGCAGTTGTTTGCGGATGTGGCCCAGGGCGATCTCGTCTATGTCGAGGCTGATGTCCAGGGTGGCGCGTTTGTCCGCCCAGCTCAGTACCAGAGAAGCCGCTCCCCGGCTGCGGTTGTGAAAGCCGAAGCTCATCCATTCCCGGTATTCCGGGGCTTCTTCAGATTTCACCGTTACCCGGAGCGCATCTTCCGCTTTATCGTAGAAGTAGCTGCCCCAGGAAGTGTGGTTGTGGGAGAAGATGAACGTCCACTGGCCGGGCTCGGGCAGCAGGTGCAGGCCGTAGGTGCCGGCGGGAAGGGTTTGGCCTTCTACCGTGACATCATGAGTGGTGGTGAAAATGGTATTCTCATTGGCCCCCGCCCGCCAAACTTTACCGTAGGGTACCAGGCTGCCCCAGACTTCCCTGTCTCGAGCGCCGGGGCTGTGGTAGCTTACCGACAAATCGGTATACCCGATCTTTTGCCGGACAAAGGCTTCCTGGCTCTTATCCGGCAGAGTGATGGGGTTGTGGAGGTTGAAGTACTTCTGGGCATCGGAAGTGAAGAAGCAGAGGGTGGCTAAAACGGTGAAGTAGAAGTTTTTCATGGGGAGCTTTTTTGAAAAAGGTTTTGGTTGGCTTCTAATTTAGTTAAAATAAGAAGGAGTGAACAGAAAGCCTGATCCCGCCTCCTACTCGGCATGCCATCTGTCCGCAGTTTGCCAAAAAGAGCTATTCCACTACGATGGGAAAGAGGCCGCGTTTTTCTCCATCCCGGACATCCAGAAGGTACCATCCCGGTGCAAAGCCAGACAGTTGAATGGCATCCGTATTCTCCCACCGGCCCATCAGCCGCCCGCCCTGGCTGTAGCAACGGATGTCATAGGCCCCTCCTCGGGGGTAGAGGAAAGCTTCTCCCCTCACCGGATTGGGAAAAACGCGGACCGCCAGGCCAGGGGAGAGTTGGTTTCGGGCGGGCGTGAGGGACGGAGAAATCGCTCCTATAAATACGCCGGCATTTCCTTCGCTGTTCAGCTCCATTCCATCGAAAAAGGCAGTTTGAAAATAACTGCCCCCCACGTGCACGATGCCCTGCGGGGAAATGGCCACCTGATTGGCTACCGAAAGTTCGTCAGCAGGTACGGGGATGAGCCATCGCCCCTGCCCCTGGACATTGAAGCCGGCGATAAAGCCAATGGCGGCCTGTTCGGCGCTCAGGAAAAGCTCGTCGATCTGAATGTCTCCGGTAAAAGTACCGCTAATCGCCACCAGCCCATCGTACAGGGCAATGTCCAGGCCCTGTTGTACCTGCGCCCCGCCCAGCGCCCTGCCGAAGAGCGGCGTTCCATCGGCCTGGTATTTGAGCAGGAAGAGGTCGGGCAGGCCGTTGGGGCTTTGAATGACGATATCATCACCCAATTCCATCCTGCCGGCCATGAATCCGGTAGCGTAGATGTTACCTTCTTCATCGCAGGCCAGTGCCGTCAGCTGTTCATCCACTACGCCGCCGGCCTCACGCGCCCAGAGGAAGGCCCCATCGGTACTGTAGCGGGCCAGGAAGACGTCTTCGTCGGAAGTATCGGCTGTAAATTGCGCGGTGCCGATGCGGGTTTGGCGGTTGAAAAATCCACCGATGGCCAGGCTGCCGTCCGGCATTACGGCCAGGCCCAGAGGGCCTGGCCGGTTCCATTCAAAACGGCTACAAAGGCGAAGGTGTCTCCTTCCTCCGCCCCGGAAAAAAGGGATAAAGGCGGCAGTGCCAGTGACTGTTCGAAATAGCCGGCCAGCGCCAGGCTACCGTCGGCCCGGACGGCCAGGCCGGTGATCTTCTTCAACCCTTCTCCCGGGAAAACCCGCGCCCAGCGCAGCTGCCCCTCTGCCGACAGGCGGGCGATGAAGAGGGAGCGGGCGCTGCTGCCGCTTAGCAGTAGGGTATCCAGGAACGGCAATTCAAACCAGAAGGCGCCGGCAAGAACGATGTCTCCATCGGGCGTTTCGGCCAGTGCTGTCAGCTCGTCGTTCTGGCTGCTGCCTGCGGTGAATGCCCACTGCAGTTGCTGCTGCGCATCGAAGCGCGCCAGGTAGAGGTCATCGCCACCTACGGCGGCAGCGGTGAAATTGCCGGTGGTAAGGCTGCCCTCAAAACCGCCT
>CAYVVK010000920.1:0-2487 GCA_964454855.1 uncultured Phaeodactylibacter sp.
CACCGAGCGGCGAGAGCGCGTCCCACAGCAGGTCGGCCGCGGATCGCATCCGGGTGGCTGGAAAGCCCCTCAAGATTGCGCAGATAGCCGCGGTCTGGGAGGACGGCAACAGGAAGATAGCCCCCGAGGAATGGATGCCCCTGCGGCCGGAAAGCTTCTATAAAGAACACGACATCACCCTGCTTAAAGGCCATCGGGTGACGGGCGTCGACCCCACCACCAAGCGCATCCGCTTTGAGAAAGGAGAGCCGCTGAAGTACGATAAAGTACTCATTTGTACCGGCGGCAAGCCACGGCAACTGCCTGTGCCGGGCTCGGATCTGGAAAACGTCCGCACCCTGCGCTCCCTGAAAGACAGCCGCGAATTGCTTAAACTGGGCAGGGCGGCAAAGAAAGTAGTGGTCATCGGCAGCTCCTTCATCGGCCTGGAAGGCGCCATGAGCTTTTTGCATCTCGACTGTGAGGTGGCAGTGGTGGCGCCGGAAAAAGTACCCTTCGCCCGGATCTGGGGCGAAGATGTTGGTAAGAAGATCCAACAGTGGCATACGGATAAAGGCATCGAGTTTCACCTCGGGCGGCAGGTGGAGGAGATCAAAGGCAAAGGCAAGGTTTCTTCCGTCGTACTGGATGATGGTACGGAACTGGAAGCCGATCTGGTGCTGGTAGGCATTGGCGTAGAACCAGCGACGGATTTTATGGGCGAGGCCAGGCTGGAACAGGATAAAAGCATCCGGGTAGACCAATACCTGCACGCCGGCCAAAATATTTACGCCGCCGGGGATATGGCCCGCTATCCGGACAATGGCGAGCACATTCGCATCGAACACTGGAAGGTGGCCTGCCAGCAGGGCCGCGTGGCCGGTATGAACATGGCGGGCGCGCAGCAAGCTTATAAGGCCGTACCTTTTTTCTGGTCGGCACAGCAGGACAAGATACTGGGCTATGTAGGCCATGTCAAAGACTACGACGAAACCATCGTGGAGGGCAGCCTCGACGGCGATTCCTTCATGGTGCACTACGTCAAGGACGGCCACATCAAAGCCACCCTTTCCCTCTTCCGCGACACGGAGCTCTGTGTGGTGCAGGAGCTGATGCGCGATGAGCGCATGCCCAAGCCGGAGGTGGTGAAAAATGGGGTGGATTGGGTAAAGTTGCTCAAATAAGCCTTTAATTCAAGCCAAAATAAACAGCTACCAAAAACTGCCATTCCTGCAGCCCCCCGTCAAGCTTTGTGAACCGTTCGGTTCGCTGGGTTTCGGTAAGGATAGGGTTCTCTACTGTCTGCTGTTCGTGGTAAAAATTGGCCAGGCGTACCGGGATAGCGGCATTCAATGCCAGTTTCCCGGAAAGCTGGTACATCAGCTGGGGAATAAACCGCCATTCTCCGCCGGCTCTCCAGGACTTGAGTGGAAACCCTGCAGAAGTTTTAGGAACTTGCCGAAAATAATTGAAGAAGGGGTCGATACTGGTGCCCAGGGCTGGCTGAAAGCGTTGGGCTTTGTTCTTGTTCAAAAGGTAACCGTATTGAAATCTTAAAGCCATGCCGTAGTCTTTTTCCACGGAGCCCCTTTTAATATCTGCCGGTCCGGAGCCCCGAAGGATGTCTTCCCTTTTTCTAAAGTAAAGCTGGGAGAGGGCGAACTCACCAAAGCCCCTGTTGCCCATATTTTTACGGATACCGGCATGGATATATACCGGGTTGTAATTTTTCCTTTCGTATTGAAGGCTGTTGTTAATGCTGTATCGGTAGTTTTCCTGGCCGTTGCCCAGTTGAAAAGCGATGCCGGAAAATCCCTGGGTTGTGAAAGTGTTTTGCCCCGAAATCGGGTTTAGGGCGAGTGAAATAAAGATATACGCTAGGCATGGCCGAAGTTGCAAGATAAGGTTTAGCATGTGTTTTTTATAAGCCAACGCCGGGCCCCGCCTTGAATTTTACGTTAACAATAAATTTCAATATACGCTAACTCACTACACTGTGCAAAAAGTTTTTGGATATGCCATCGCAGCCCTCTAACTCCCTAAAGAGGAGGACCCCCTCCCGCAAACTCCAATCGGCCTTATATAGGGCGGGTGGCAGCTACTCCTTCAGGAGGCCGGGAGGCGAGCGCAGGGAATATCACACAATTTAATGCACACTATACTCACTGCCCGAATATCTCATCAATATCTCTTTGCAGGCCCTGGGCCTCTTCATCTGTAGGCGGCTTACCCTGCTGCAGTATGCCGGGCACATCGCCGGAGGGTGGGGGAGGAGAGGAAGTCGTTTTGTCGCTGAGCTTCAGCACCCGCAGAGCCGTTTCCAATGCCTCGGTGTCTTCGGTCTGCAGTACCTGCCGGATGAGTTGGAGTTGGTGGAGGTTCATGGGAGTGGTTTTGCGGTTTTGTGGTATTTCGGTGTGGGGGGGGGTAGGTTGGCCAGCCGCGGGGCGGCTTTGTATGTGTTTAGCGCTATTTGGAGAAGTCGGAGCAGTTTTGTACACTATATAA
>CAYVVK010000921.1:0-2483 GCA_964454855.1 uncultured Phaeodactylibacter sp.
TGGCGCCAATGTCAAAGAACTCTTTCGGCTAATTAGAACTTAACAGCCCTGCCCTCCCCCTCCCCAAGCCTCCCCACCTCCTTCCCCGTCAGCAAGTGCACCTTTGCCGTGATCTTCTCCAGCGGCCAGTCCCACCAGCGGAGCTCCAGCAGCCGGGCGTTGTCCTCTTCGGAAAAGCGCTTGCGGATCAGGCGGGCGGGGTTGCCGCCGACGATGCTGTAGGGTTCCACATCCTTCGTCACGATGGCATAGGAACCGATAATAGCCCCATCGCCCACCTGTACGCCGGGCATGAGGACCGCCCTGTGGCCGATCCAGACATCGTTGCCGATCACCGTATCGCCTTTGTAGGGATATTCCTTGCCTTCCATGGCGTGGGCCCAAGCCTGGCCGAAGATGGCGAAGGGGTAGGTGCTGATGGCATCCGACAGGTGGTTGGCGCCGTTCATGATGAACTCCACATCGGAGGCGATCATGCAGAACTTGCCGATGATGAGCTTGTCGGGGGAAAAGTCAAACAGGTATTTCACATTTTTCTCGAAGTTTTTTACATCTTCGAAATCGTCGTAGTAGGTGAAATCCCCTACCTCGATCTTCGGGTTTTTGACGAGATTTTTAAGAAAGCACAGCCGCTGTATGTTGGGCAGCGGGTAGAGGGTGTTCGGGTTGGGTAGTTGTGGCATTGGCGTTCGTTAGATGGTTTGTGTATCCTCCGGGCTTTCGCGCCGGCAAAAAGGAAAACGCCAAAGGAAGCGGTATCATTCCCGAATACGTGGAGATTTTAGTAATTGGTAGGGAAAATTGAGCAGGAGCACTTGAAGGGCCGATCAATGGAAAGAAACGAGCCGTCCCGAACTTTAGCGGGATAGTTCGTGAAAATTTTCTAAATTTAATACTCAAATGTCATGATTTCTGGCCTGATACAATTCATAGCACTCTGTGAGGAAACCGGAACCACTGTTCAAATCCTTGATCTCGGGGAATTTGGTTAAAAGCGCATCCATCGCCCGGCTGAGCTTTCCCGGATTGGCGGCATCCAGCACCTCCTGAGTAATACCCAGTTCCAGGCCAATGTCTTCAAGAGCCTTTTCAAATTGTTCCTTTGTCCAATCAGGATTCTCTCTGCCCATTTCCATAGCCCGTTCGTTACGTTCACGGAGCTTCTCATGCCACGCCAGCATAGCCTGATGCTCCTCGTCTTTCCGTTGCCGGCGTTCCGCCCCAACGTACCTCTTTTTCTTCCATACTTAGGCCTTCCAGGCTCTCCTTGAAAGCCGCTCGTTCCTCCATCAGCTGTTGCATTTTACCGTCCCTCTTTTCCAGCCGTGCTTCCACCAGGGCTGCAAACTCGGGGCTCTCCACCACTCTTTGAAGCAAAGAGGATGGTGCTTGTTCGGCTTGTTTTTCCTGACAGGAAGTTGCTAATAGAAAAAGGAGCAACAGCGTTAGTAAATGTTTCATAAAGGAAAAGTTTTAGGTTAAAAAATTGACTTGTATACTATGGCAATTTGGTCGTTTTTTTTTTACAAAAATCAATCTGACTTTAACCCTTTTCAGCAAAAAGATCCTGAAGCTGCACCGGCTTACAATTAAGCATCGAACATCCCCTCCCGCCCAAACGCTTATATTTTGTACCTTTACGGAAACTATAAAAACCAACCATACAGTCCCTATGGCAACCGTTCTCAACCACAGCTTACTTACAGATTTCGACATCGGCCTGTTCCGCTCCGGCAAACACTACAAGCTCTACGAAAAAATGGGCAGCCACCCCATGGAGGTAGATGGCCAGCAAGGCACCTACTTCGCCGTCTGGGCCCCCAATGCGCAGGCCGTTTCCGTGATCGGCAACTTCAACTACTGGAACCGGGACAGCCACCCGCTTTCTCCCCGCTGGGACAGTTCCGGCATCTGGGAAGGCTTCATTCCCGGCGTCGGTAAGGGCGAGCTGTACAAATACCACATTCACGCCCAGGACGGGCGCCACCTGCAGAAAGGAGATCCCTATGCCTTGTTCTGGGAAGTGCCTCCCAATACCGCTTCCATTGTCTGGGACCTGGAATACGACTGGAAGGACGGGAACTGGATGGAAAACCGGAAGAACATCTCCGGCCTGGACCGCCCCTACTCTGTCTATGAGGTGCATATTGGCAGCTGGAAAAAGATCCACGGCGGCACGCACAGCCTCAGCTACCGCGAGCTGGCGGATGAACTGGTGCAGTATGTCAAAGATATGGGCTTCACACACGTGGAATTCCTGCCTGTGATGGAGCACCCCTACTTCCCTTCCTGGGGCTATCAGGTCACCGGCTATTTTGCGCCTACCAGCCGATTCGGCACTCCACAGGATTTCATGTACATGATGGACGCCTTCCACCAGGCCGGCATCGGTGTGATTCTCGACTGGGTGCCCTCGCACTTCCCTAATGACGCCCACGGCCTGGCCGACTTCGACGGCACCCACCTCTACGACCACTCCGACC
>CAYVVK010000922.1:0-2477 GCA_964454855.1 uncultured Phaeodactylibacter sp.
AACTTATCCGGATCGGTATCTTCGAGCATCTGATTCTCCTTAGGGCACATCTTCTTTTTCCCAGAGCTGGTGCAGCAGCCATTCGTGCAGGAAGTAACGCGCCAGGGGCGTGTGCAGGGAGAAGGACTGCAGGCGCCGCCAGGCGTGGCCGTCCTGCATTTTTACCCGAAACGACCATTTGTCGCCCCGCAGGTGGTCCAGCCAGTCGCCTTTGAGGCGCACTTCCACGTCCATTTCCTGCCCCTGGCCATCCTCGAGTATGGCGGTTACCCAATCGCCGTCATCGGTTTCCAGGATGCCGGCGCGCAGGGCTTCGGTGCGCTTTTGGCGCAATTGCTCCATGGCCTCTTCCCGGATGCGCAAATGGAGCGCCTCAGGTTGAAAGTGCTCTTCTTCGGAAGAAAGGGGTTCGATCAGCAGGTCATCGAAGAAAACATCCACATCACCGCCGCTGTAGACGTACACTTTACAGGAAGAGGTGCTTTTGCCGAAAGGAATGAAGAAGCGGATCTCGAGTTTTTCCCAGCCCTGGCCGTCGCTTTCCACAGGGGTGTTTTCCTGCAGGTATTGCGGGGCTTCTCCCTGCAGCTGCACGGCCAGCAGTCCGGAACTGGCGGGATTGTTCCGGCGCCATACGCTGGCCTTGTAGGCGGCGCCGGGGCGCGGTTGTTCCATGGTGTATTGGAAGCCGTATTCCGTCTGCCCGCTGGCCGGCAGTTTGCAGGAGTAGGAGCCCGAGCGGGCGGCCTCCTGGCTGCGAAGGCTGCTGCTGCCGAAGGTAATTCCCTGTTCCGTCAACTGGCCGCCTCTGGTATTTTCGGCGCCGCAGTAGATGTCGTCTTCCGAGCGTTCCTGGTAGGGGCTTTCAGAAGGCTTTAAGGCAAGCCACAGCAGGAGCAGGAGCAGCCCTGCCAGGGCGCCCAGAATAATGCTCAGCATGCGCGGGCGGCTCTTCGCTGATCGGTCGGCTATTATCATAACGTTTATACAATGAGGTCCGGCTGGTCGATGATAGACAGGCGGGTAGCTTTGGAAAGCTGGCTGATGTCGTCCTTCACCCGTTCTATCTCTTCCAGCGAGCTGGCTTTACAAATAAAGGAAAGGTCGAGGCCCTTGTCAAGGGTATCCAGCCGCTTTAACTCTACATAAGGCAGATGCCGGCTAAGGATTTCGCTGATCGGGCCGATCTTATCCAGGTCTGTATTGATGTTGATGAACATTCTGCCTTCCTGCCGCACCCGGCCTCTGCCGGTAAATAGTTTGCTGAGGTAGAGCAGGAAAATGATGATGCTAAAGGCCACTATGGCCAGAATGGGCTGGTTGGCGCCACCCGCCAGGCCCATGCCAATGGCGATGAAAAGGTAGGTGAGCTCTTCCGGGTCTTTGATGGCTGCCCGGTAGCGTACAATAGACAGGGCGCCCACCAAACCCAGCGACAGGGCGATGGAAGACTTGACGATCATGATGATCAGCAGGGTGCCCAGTGCCAGAGGGAGAAAGTTATTGGCGAACTTGCGGCGGTTGGAAATGGCATTGCCGAAATAGATGTAAAACAGCCGGAGCAGCGTGACCAGAACGGCCGTAACCAGAATGTTGAAGAGGAACTCGTCAATCGGGACGTTACTGGAAAACTCCTGAATGTATTGCTCCTGAATCTTTTGTAAGATATCCATCTATGCCCTCCTAGATTTGAGAAAGGACAAAGATAGTCATCCTGGGACAAAAAAAGGGTACTCCCTGGACAGGAGTACCTATATAAACTATAAACAAACAAAAAACATTAGCGATTCTGAAAACTGAAGTCCTAACAACAAATGTTGGAAAGGGTTTAAGAAAAGGAGAAAAAATTTTATTTGCCCTTTTCGCCTTAGCTTACAGCTGCCTCTCTCTCTTTTTTTGCTTTCGGCTGAACCCCAACCTCTTTCCCGGGGTTTTAATTTCCTGGCGGAAAGAAGATTTTAACGAAATGCTGTGACATGACGTCATGCCTGCCGCAAGTCAGCCATTTGAGATAGAGTGAAAAATGCTGCTTATCTTTATTGCCGTTTACCGGATATTTACGGAATTCCATTATGAACGATCAACGAAATAGTGTCAACAACCGGATCATTGGAGCAGCGCTCTTCTTTGTGCTCTTTATTTTTCTGCTGCGTTTTATGGGCCGGCTGATCCCCTTCATCCTGGGCATCGCCCTGGTGCTGGCCCTTGTGGCCATACCTTTTCTGATCTACAGGTACATCAGAAAAAAACGGGAGCAGAAACAGCACCGGGAAACGATGGAAACCTTGTCTTCAGAAAAGATGCGCTTCTGCCAGGAGCAGATCAAAAAGAACGAGCGCGAAGCGGAAGAGATACGCGAGAGCATACAGCAACTGCGCAAACAGCTGGGGCAGGGGGAAGGCCTGGCCGCCCGCACCCGCGAAGAGGCACTCCGGCTGATCAGGGAATTTGAAGCCGAGCTTCAACTGCGCCAGTCC
>CAYVVK010000923.1:0-2476 GCA_964454855.1 uncultured Phaeodactylibacter sp.
GTAGGCAGTAGGCAGTAGGCAGTAGCTTCCGAAGTGCACTTATCCTCACAAAGGAAATTCCCGGGCTATTTCCCATTTTTAGAAGCAAACCGCCTCAGAAGCGGATATTTTTCCATGCCTTTAATTTAGGCCAGTAAAAACTATAAACCTACAAAAAATGGCAATGACACCAAAAGAAACTAAAAGGATACTTATCAGTACCGGTGGAGGAGATTGTCCAGGGCTCAATGCCGTTATCCGCGCGGTATACAAAGCAGCCAACAAGAACGGAGAATGGGAAGTATGGGGCAGCCGGGAAGCTTTTAACGGGGTATTGGCCGAGCCTTCGGAGTTGATCAAGCTGAATGGAGAGAACACGGCCGGCATACACGTGAAAGGGGGAACTATACTGAAAACAACCAATAAGGGAAACCCTCTGGAATATCCTGTCCAGCAAGAAGATGGGAGCTGGACTACCGAAGACCGTTCTCAGGAACTGGTGGACAAGATCAGAGAACTGGGCTTCCATGCCGTGATCAACGTCGGAGGAGACGGCAGCCAGCGCATTTCCCAGGCCCTGTTTGAAAAGGGGCTCAACATCGTGGGGGTTCCCAAGACCATTGACAACGACCTCTCCGCCACCGATATCTCCTTCGGCTTTTCCACCGCGGTGCAGGTGGCTACCGATAGCCTGGACAAGCTGGTGACCACGGCTGAGAGCCACCACCGGGTGATGATCATGGAGGTGATGGGCCGCCATGCCGGTTGGATTGCCCTGTATACTGCGATTGCCGGAGGAGCGGAGGTCTGCCTGATCCCCGAAATACCCTACAATCTCGACAAGGTGGCCAAGACCATCAATAGCCGCTACGACCGGGGCCGGGGTTTCATAAATATCGTTGTTGCGGAAGGCGCCAAACCACAGGGAGGAGAGGTCACCGGCGAAGAACCCCAAGAAAAAGGAGCAGAGCACATCAAGCTGGGGGGCGTTTGCAATAAATTAAAGGAAGACCTGAAAAAAAAAGGGATTGAACCAGAGATCCGCACCACCATCCTTGGCCATATTCAGCGAGGCGGTACGCCGATCGCCTATGACCGGATACTGGCCACCGCGATGGGGGTGCAAGCCTTCAACCTGGTGCGTGAGGGGGCCTTCGGCCGCATGGTCTCTTACTCCAACCACAAGGTAGATAGTGTAAAACTGAGCAAGGCTGCACGGGGTAATAAATTTGTTTCCCAAGACCATTACCTGGTCAGGATGGCCAAAGAAATGGGGGTTTCCTTTGGAGACTGAGCGCTTAGTTTTTCCTGATTTTCTTGATGCCCTTCACGATCACCGGAGGCAGCAGGTCGTTCGCCAGATTGACCATGGTGTTAAAAACGGCCATTTTACTGCTGTCTTTTCCCCTGCGGGCGGCGAAGGTCGTGGTAATGCGGTTGCGGTGCGCCTCGTTGACCTCGCTGTCCGGCCGGCCGTTGGAATAGTAGTAAAGAGCCAGGGACCGCCGGCTCCTGTCCGGCGGGCAGGTAAGCTTATCCGGATGGCCGTGCCAGGAATAATCGGTAGTGGAAAAAATGGCCATACGGTTGAATAGCGGAGCGATGCGCTTAACGCACTGGCTCATGTCCGTTGCCCACAGTTCGAAGTGCCCACCGTATTCCTCTTTCCAGTCTTCATTGAGGTATACCAGCACATTTACCCGCCGGTCGAGCTGCATGCTCTTGTGCTTGTGAAAATCCACGTGCACCTTCAGGAAGCCACCAGGTTTGATCTGGTGGTAGCCTCCGCCCTCGAAGTAGGGGTCGGGGATGAGGGTTTCCTTGATGCCGGTCAGGTTTTGAAGAAACTCCAGGAAGGGCTGAGAATTTAAAAAGTGCATAAACTCCCTGGTCAGTTCCCCAAACTTGTACTCGCCTTTGGAGGCGTACTTGGCCTCATTGGGGTTGGCGTAGAAAACCTCGTCTTTACCTTCCTTGCCCAGTTCCGGCAGTTCGGCCAGCACTTTTTTCAGCGCTGTTTCATTAAAAAAATTATCGATATAGATGTTGGGGAAAGGCTCTGCATTGGCGTATGCTTCATGTTTCATCTTGCCTAGTTCCACCAATTCCGGAAGGGAAATATCTAAAAATTGCATTTGTCCAGCTCTGTTATTTTTATCTAATACGGTCAATGTCGCAAATTACGGGTAAATTTTCAAACTGCCCATTAAGTTAGCCTCCTAAAACTGATCGATCACTGTCACTCCCGTACCGGGAAAAGAATCCATGGCCATGAGTTCTTTTACTCCTTCTTCCAGCGAAACCGTGCGGCCAATCATTCGCTGGGGCTGCAGTTTTCCGGAGAGGATCATCTGCAGCATTTCCGGGTAGGCATGCGCCTGCATGCCGTGGCTGCCGAGGATCTCCAGTTCGTGGGCGATCACAGGGCCCATGGGCAGCTCCGGCTGCGCATCGGGGCCGGCCATCAGGCCGATCTGTATGTGCCTTCCCCGCTTTC
>CAYVVK010000924.1:0-2473 GCA_964454855.1 uncultured Phaeodactylibacter sp.
GCGCTCTTCGGCGCCGTTGGCACCGCCGGCCAGCGCTGTACTTCTACCCGCCGCCTCATCGTTCACGAAAGTGTTTACGATGAAGTCAAACAGAAAATGGCCAAGGCTTACGGCCAACTGAAGATCGGCGACCCCCTGGATGAGAACAACCACGTTGGGCCCCTCATCGATAAAGAAGCGGTGAAGAACTACCTCAATGCCCTGGGAGAAATAAAGGTGGAAGGAGGAAATTTACTCGTGGAAGGAGGCGTACTCGATGGCCCCGGCTACGAGAGCGGCTGCTACGTCAAACCCTGCATCGCCGAAGTGGAGCACGATTATGATATCGTTCATGAAGAAACCTTTGCTCCCATCCTCTACCTGATCAAATACAAAGACCTGGATGAGGCCATCGCCTACCACAACGAAGTGCCGCAGGGCCTGTCCAGCGCCATCATGACCAACGACCTGCTGGAGGCCGAGCGCTTCCTGTCCAGCGCCGGTTCCGACTGTGGCATCGCCAATGTCAATATCGGCACCAGCGGCGCCGAGATCGGCGGGGCATTCGGCGGAGAAAAGGAAACCGGCGGCGGCCGCGAAAGCGGCTCCGACGCCTGGAAGGCTTACATGCGCCGACAGACCAATACCATCAACTACAGTAAGGAGGTGCCGCTGGCACAGGGTATCAAGTTTGACTTGTAAAGGGCCGAAAACACTTTATTGTGAAAAAAATGGGCTGTCTCGGATCTGATGATCTCCGAGGCAGCCCATTTTTCTTTAAATAACGCAGCCAACTGCTACTGATATGAGCAATTTGGCTTTGAAAGCTTAATCTGGCGGCTACTCAATCTCGATGGGCAGAAGGACCGCATCAATAATGTGAACGATGCCATTGGAGGCCGAGTTGTTGGGGCCTACGATAGTAGCTGTGTTGCCGACAGCGGTGATCTCTGCATCAGGGCCTACGGTAAATTTAACTCCGAGCAGGGTCTGAATGTTTCTGACATTCCTCTTAGGAACAACGCTGTTGGCTGCCCGGCGGCCTTCGGTTACGTGATACAACAGTACATCGAGTACGATGGGGGCGGGTATGTCCGTGATTCCGTTTACCTCCGTTCCCAGCAGTTGTTCCAGCGCTTCATTATCATAGAGGGCAGAAAAAGCGGTATTCGTCGGAGCAAAAACGGTGTACTGATCGGTGCCTTCCGAAAACAGAGTAACCAGCCCGGCATTGAGCTCTTCATCTACGTAGGTTAGAGCAGCCAGCAGCTCTGTAAAGCCAGCTGCCTGGGCGATCCCGGCAATGGAAATGTCACTGGGAGGCAATGCTTTGCCAGGGCCTCTCAGCGTAACTTCGGAATTCTCAAATTCGTCCGCCAGCTCTACTTCCGTCTTGGTGCAGGAAACAGTGGAGAACATAAGAGCAGCGAGAAGGATAAGGCCGTAGGGCAAACTGCCTCTCAAGAGGGTTGTTACGATTTTCATAGTTTTGTGTTTAGTTTAACTAATGCATAAAATATTAGCTCCTAAACCAGGATACAGAAAAATGGTTCATCTCCTGCATTGTTAAACTTTCCAAAGCCGTTCAGGATACATCTCCTTCTCCACCATACCGGCAAAAGCCTGTTCCACCATGTCTTTATCCTCGCGGTAGGTCACGCCGTACCACTGCTCTTTATTTGGCAAAACGCTGAGGTTTATCTTTCCGGACTGTATCAGCTCATTGACCACCAGGGGGATGTAAAATTCCGCTCTGGGTTTGTCGCGGTTTTCTTCTACAAAAGAGACAAACTGCAGGCGGATCTCTTCAAAGATGCTGGGATGAAAACCCCAGAAGTTCATAGACACCAGGGCCGAAGCGTTGAGGGCATATTGCTGCCCTTCTTCCTCGTAGACAATACCGCCGTTCTGGCGCTGGATTTTATGCCTTTCCACTACATCAGTGAGGTGGCCGGCCTCATTCATCTCACAGATGCCGCGGTTGACATGGCCGGCATCGGACAGGGTCTTATCCAGCCGGTAGCCGATCATGGCATAGTGGCTGGGGCTGCATTCCTCCTGCAGGAATTCCGACATATCCCAGAAGCTGGAAATGCCGTAGTAGTCATCGGCATTGATCACCGCAAAGGGCTCGCTGATGACATCGCGGGCCACCAGTACGGCATGGGCGGTGCCCAAGGGCTTCTCCCGTTCCGGAAAGTCAGTAATGCCCTCCACCGGGCTATCCGTTTCCTGGAAGGCGTAGGCCACTTCGATCTTGTCCTGAAATTTGTCGGCAAACTTTTCACGGAAAGCAGCTTCTATGTCCTTTCGGATCACAAAAACCACCTTGCCGAAACCGGCGCGGATGGCATCGTAGATGGAATATTCAATAATGGCTTCTCCGTGGGGCCCTACGCCGTCAACCTGCTTGAGGCCTCCATAGCGGCTCCCCATGCCGGCGGCGAGAATTAATAAGGTGGGTTTCATTGTGAAAATTCTATTTGCTGCGAAA
>CAYVVK010000925.1:0-2445 GCA_964454855.1 uncultured Phaeodactylibacter sp.
CCTCCAACCGGCGCGTGGCGGACAATACCACCAAAGATACCCTGCATAATGTGGAGAAGACCGGAGAAGTGGTCATCAATATGGTCAGCTTCAGCATCGTCCGGCAGATGGCGGTGGCCAGCATTTCCTACCCCAAAGGCGTGAGCGAATTTGACAAGGCGGGCCTGACGCCCATTCCCGCCGACCTGGTCAAACCCTTCCGCGTCAAAGAGTCGCCGGCCCAGCTGGAGTGCAAGGTACAACAGATCATCTCCCTTGGTGAAGGCGGCGGCGCCGGCCACCTCATCATCTGCGAGGTGGTCCGCATGCACATCAGAGAAGAGGCCATAGACGAGAACGGCAAGGTCAACCCCCACAAGATGGACCTCATGGGGCGCATGGGCAGAGCCTACTACGTGCGCGCCAGCGGCGAGGCCATTCACAAGATCTACCAGCCCTTCGCTCCTCCGGGCATCGGCTTCGACAGCCTGCCCGAAAAGCTCCGGACAAGCAAGGTGCTGACGGGCAACAACCTGGGTATTCTGGCGGGCATGGCGGCTGTCCCCCCGAAAGAAGAAGTGCTGGCCCTGCGCGATGACCCGGAGGTCAAACTGGCATTGGCTTCCCCAAAGCCGCTGGAAGCTCTACACCGGCTGGTGCAAAAGGAACTGGCTAAGGAGGAGCGGGAAAGGGCCGCCCGGATCGCCTGGCTGGAAGAGTATCTGGGACAATGAGCGTTCTTCCGGGCCTCACAGGCCAGTGGGCATTGCAAAAACACCTTTCCGAATCATTGCTTTGCTCTAAACTGAAACAAAACTTAAACTAATCCGTCTGTAGAATAAAATCCATGAAAACGCTCCTCGCCCTCTTATTTTGCACCTGCATTTTTACCTCTTCAGCCGCCCAACCATACCTTAAGGGCAGCGTCATCAATGCCAGCACTCGAGAGCCTATAGCTTTTGTCAACATCGGCATCACCAAAACCGGCACGGGAACCGTCAGTGACGAAAATGGCGAATACCGGTTGCGCATCAGTTCTCCGGAAGATATGGTTACCTTCTCTTCCATCGGTTATCATACAGCACACATAGCGGCGAAAAAACTGATGGAAACAGGAGAGGTGGCATTACGCCAGAAACCCTACAATATCCCAGCTATCGAGTTGAAGGCTTCCAGCTTAACCAGGGAGGTTGTACTCGGGGCAAAGCTGAAAGAACGCGGCCATAGCGTAGGCTTCGGAAGCAGTGAACTGGGCACGGAGATCGGAGCGCTTATTGAGATTGATCGCGAGACCTTTATTAAAAGCGCCCACTTCACAATCAACCACGCTGCCGGAGACAGCATGTTGTTCCGGGTAAATGTATACGATTTTTCGACGGGGAAGGCCGGCGAAAACCTACTTCCCGAGAACCTGATCATCACGGCCGCTCAGGAAAAGGGAACGATCGATGTCGACTTGTCGGGGTATAATTTGACTGTTGCAAAAGATGTACTGCTTGCCTTGGAGTGGATCAAGGACGACCGGGGCAAGGGCAATGTAGGGATCACCTTCCGCAGTCAAAAATCAAAGCGCGGCAATAACCTCTACACCAAACACACCAGCCAGGCGCCCTTCATCAAGGCAAGCGAACTCGTAACCATGGCGCCGAAGCTCCAGCTCGGATTCTATCTAACCGGGAAACAATAGGGGTGAGTTTTATTCAAACTCCACATCCTCATACACCTCTTTCAGATTCAACTCAACGCCCAGCGATCTCAGGGGTAGTACTCCTTCCATCCCGGAAGCGTTGGACTCCCGCCAGAGGTTTTCCTCCTCGCGGTAGAAAGCGGTGCCCTCGACGGCATCCTGCCGCAGATAGACATATTCCCTGAAGGAAGGAATGGTGCGGTACTCCATGAACTTGTCGTTCTTGTCGTACTCTTCGGTACCTGGAGAAAGTACTTCCACGATCAGCAACGGATTGGTGATGATGTCTTTTCGGCCGGGGTAGAGAGCCGGCTTTTCGCATACCACAACGGCATCCGGATAGACGAAGTGCTGCAGGTTTTCTACCCAGATCTTCATGTCGCTGTTATAAAGCTTGAATTTCTTCCGCTCAATTTGTTTGATCAGTGCTTTGAGCAGGTAAGTCACATTGGCTGCGATCTCATTATGCAGGGGTGTTCCTCCGGACATAGGCCTGATTTTTCCGGCGTAATACTCCAGTTTCTCCTTCGCCCGGGCTTCCAGGGCAAAGTATTCTTCGATGGAGTACTTCCGCGTTTTGATGTCTGTTGTCATCCTGAAAAATTTAGTTCGGAGGTTGGTCGCGCCTTGTGACGTTTAAAGATACAAAATAATGCTTCAATTGTCCACTGCATACTGTCCACTGCATACTGTCCACTGCCCACTGCCCACTGCCCACGGCATACTGTCCACTGCCCACTGTCCACTGCCCACTGCCCACTGCCCACTGCCCACTGCAT
>CAYVVK010000926.1:0-2115 GCA_964454855.1 uncultured Phaeodactylibacter sp.
CAACTGCTGGTAAGCAGTTGACAGCCCCTCCGCGTACCCTGGAAATGAAGCCGCGCCTGCCTGCCCGCCAGGCGGACGCCAGACGGCCTGGCAGGCAGGTAGCGGCGATAGACAATAGCCTGGAGCGACAGCTCCAGGATCTATTTAGAGAGGATTAGGGAGCGGCATAGCTGCGACAGAAGACAGAAACTCTGCCGCAGCTACGCCGCTGAAACCCCGTTGTACAATTTGATCCTGGAGCTGTCGCTCCAGGCTATTTTCCGTCGCCGCTACGCGGCTTTTTTTAAGTTAACAAAGTAGTATTAAGTACCAGGACATTATTGGTTTTCTTTTACTGCTTCGATATCAAAGCTCTACCAGCTTTATTTCCAGGCTGCTTGGAGAGATTGTTAAATTGTTGCATTGTTGCATTGTTTCTGTACATGCAGGCATATGGGCAAATTCAATTTACGGCATATGTTCGCGAGAGGCTTGTTCCCAGTGCAGCAAGGAAAGAAAGCACTCGATTGTTGGTTTGGGATCTAGGATTGGGGATTTGGGCCTTGGGAAATTAAAGGGCAGGCTGCCTGCTGGCCTCGGCAAAGGCAGGAACCCCGGGTATAGCATGGCAAATCAAAAATCAAAAACCAAAAATCACGATTCAAGATTTTTCCCCCTCTGCCCTTCCCGCCACCTCCTGAAAGGCCTCCTCTCCCTCCTGCTCTTAAGCCTTTTTCTAACCGGTTTGCAGGCACAGGTTTCAATTAGCGGAAAAATTCCGAATGAGGAAAAGGAGGTTTTGCCTAATGCAACGATAATGCTACTGCGGGCGCAGGATTCCGTATTGCAGCATTATACCCTCAGCAAAACAACAGGCCAGTTCGAGTTCAAAGGGGTAAAACCCGGCGATTATCTGTTGCAGGTTACCTACCTGGGTTATGAAAACTACAGCCAGGCATTTTCTTTGAAGCAAGGGCAGCCAGCATTAATCCTGGGAGATATTTTCCTCGAAACCCGCTCCACCCTGCTGGAAGGAGTGGAGGTTAAAGAAGAGCGCATCCCCCTGGGCATCCGGAGGGATACCATCGAATACGACGCCAGGGCTTTCCAAACCCAGCCCAATGCCCTGGTGGAAGACCTGCTCAAACAACTGCCCGGCGTGGAGGTGGAACGCGACGGCAGGATCCGCGCCCAGGGCGAGGAGGTGGAAAGGGTTATGGTGGACGGCAAGGAGTTCTTCGGCAACGACCCCAAAATGGCCACACAGAACCTGCCCGCCGATGCCATAGACAAGGTACAGCTGTTCGACCGGAAATCAGACCGGGCGGAATTCTCAGGCATCGAGGACGGGCAACGCGAGAAAACCATCAACCTGGAGCTTAAAGAGGACAAAAAGAAGGGCTATTTCGGCAGAGTGGATGCCGGCTACGGCGACATGGGCCGCTACAAGGGCAAGGGCAACCTCAACCGCTTCACGCCCGAACAGCAGTTGTCTTTCATCGGCATGGGTAATAACGTCAATGAGCCGGGCTTTTCCATGGACGATTACATCAACTTCATAGGCGGCATCCAGAACCTGATGCAGGCCAGCGGCAGCGGCTCCGTCCGCATAGAGCTGAACCCCGAAAGCATGGGCCTGCCCCTCAACTTGGGTGGCAACAACGGCATCGCCAGCTCAGCAGCCGGGGGCGTCAACTTCAACAACGACTTCAGTGACAAAACCGCCCTGACGAGCAGCGCCCTCTACAACCGCTTCGATAATAACCTCAACCGAAGCCTGCGCCGTGAGAGCTTCCTGGAGGGCAACAGCTTCACCAGCGAGGAGGAAAGCCGGCAGAACACGCACAATAACAACGAGCGCCTCAACCTGCGCCTCGACCACGAGATCGATTCCACCCAGTCCTTCCGCCTGCGGGCCAACGGCAGCTACAACACCACCGAGCTGGAAACCGATGCACAGACGCAGAATTTCCAGAAGGGACTGCTGGCTTCCGAGAACAACCGCCTGTACACTGCATCCGGCCACCAGAGCATGCTGGAAGGCAATGCGCTCTACCGCAAACGCCTGGTCAACGTCATTTACAACCTCATCGACAACGCCCTGAAATACTGCAAAGAAGAACCCGTGATCAAGAT
>CAYVVK010000926.1:2125-2444 GCA_964454855.1 uncultured Phaeodactylibacter sp.
TGACACGGAGACACTGGAACTATCTGTTCAGGACCGGGGCATCGGCATTCCGGCACAATACCAGCGGCGCATCTTCGACAAGTTCTTCCGCGTGCCGCGGGGCGATGAACACGACACCAAAGGCTACGGCCTGGGGCTGAGCTACGTGGCCCGCGTGGTGGAAAAGCACGGGGGCAGCATCCGGCTGGAAAGCCAGGAAGATCAAGGCAGCTGTTTTACCCTGATTTTACCCCGAGATCATGAAAAAGGTTAAGATACTGTACGTAGTGTCTGACCGAAAACGCCAAGCTGCTGTGCACTTAATTGATTCTCAGGCGAA
>CAYVVK010000927.1:0-2439 GCA_964454855.1 uncultured Phaeodactylibacter sp.
CGTAATACCTCAGATATCGGCCATCATGGGCCCCTGCGCCGGCGGCGCGGTGTATTCTCCCGCCATGACCGACTTTACGGTGATGGTGGAAAACACCTCCTACATGTTCGTCACCGGCCCCAATGTGGTGAAGACCGTGACCAACGAGGAGGTCACGGCGGAGGAGCTCGGAGGTGCTTCGGCACACTCCACCAAATCGGGCGTCACTCACCTGACGGCAGCCAATGACCTCGATTGTATCGCCAAGCTCCGCCAACTGCTCAGCTACCTGCCCCAGAACTGTGAAGAAAAAACCGTCAAGCTGCCTTGCGAACTCGGAGATGAGATCCGCATGGGACTGCGGGATATCGTGCCGGAAAGCGCCAATCAGCCTTATGACATGCGCGATGTGGTTAAGGGCATTGTCGATGAGCACTCTTTTATGGAGATCCACGAACACTACGCCGATAACATCATCGTCGGCTTCGCCCGCATCGCCGGGCGAAGCATCGGTATTGTCGGCAACCAACCTATGAGCCTGGCAGGTGTTCTCGATGTAAACAGCTCTAAGAAAGGAGCGCGCTTTGTCCGTTTCTGCGATTGTTTTAACATCCCGCTGCTCGTCCTGGTGGACGTCCCTGGCTTCCTGCCCGGCACCGACCAGGAATGGAACGGCATCATCGTCAACGGCGCCAAATTGCTCTACGCCTTCAGCGAAGCTACCGTGCCGAGGCTTACGCTTATTACCCGAAAAGCTTACGGCGGCGCCTATGATGTGATGAACTCCAAACACATCGGGGCGGACATGAACTACGCCTGGCCTTCCGCCGAAATCGCCGTCATGGGCGCCAAGGGGGCCTCCGAGATCATTTTCCGTAAGGAGATCATGGAGGCTGATGACCCGCAGGCCATGCTGGAGGAAAAAGAAAAGGAATATCAGGAAAAATTTGCGCATCCCTACCGGGCCGCCCGGCGAGGCTTCATCGATGAAGTGATCGACCCTAAGGATACCCGCCGCAAGCTCATTAAGGCCTTTGCCATGCTGGAAAACAAAGTGCGGGAACTGCCCAGGAAAAAACATGGCAATATTCCGCTTTAAGGCCGCTTCGGCAGGTAGTTCCTGATGGCCCTGAGACTGTGCGCAAGGCTGTATCAAAAAAGTAATTAACATTTATGTCAAAACGTACACCGGATTATACGCTTATAGAGGCTCCCGAGGCCCTGAATGATTTTTATCAGGTTCACCGCAACCTTGACTGGATGGCCTTCGACACGGAATTCGTAGGGGAAAAGCGCTTTTATACCCGCCTTTGCCTCATACAGGTGCATTCTGATAAGGGTATCTTTCTGATCGACCCCCTGAAAATAAAGAACCTCGATCCTTTCCTCCAACTGCTGGCCGATCCCGATATCACCAAGATCACCCATGCCGGCGATAACGACTACCGCCTGCTGAATAACCTTTTCGGCACCTTGCCGGCTAATGTCTTCGATACCCAGATCGCTGCCGGCTTTGTGGGCTACAAGTACCCGGTATCCTTTCGCCAGCTGGTGAGCAGTGAAGTGGGCGTGCACCTTAAAAAAGGCTATACGGTGGCCGACTGGGAGTCCCGCCCCTTCCAGCAAAAGACGCTGAAATACGCCCTCGATGATGTGCTTTACCTGCCCGAACTGTGGGAAAAGCTCAAAAAGAAGCTGGCGGCCCAAAACCGCGTACACTGGGCCGCCGAAGAATTCGCCCGCCTGGAAGAAGGCAGCTATTACTACAAGGACCCACATGACGAAGCCCTGAAGAGCAACCTCATGAAAGCCCTCAAACGACGCGACCAGGCCTTCCTGCTGCGCCTCTTTGCCTGGCGGCGCGAAATGGCCAGGAGCCGCAACCATTCCAAGGAAATGGTCCTGCCCGCTAAATACATCAGCCATATCGTCCGGGGCATCGCCTCCGGCAAGGATGCCCTGAAACAGAACCGCCGCATTCCCAACAAGATGGCGGAAAAATTCGGCCGGGAATTCGAGGATATGTACCAGCAGGAGATCACGCCGGAAGAAAAAGAGATCCTCCGGCGCATTCCCTCCGAAATAGACGAAGATCCCAAGGAGAAGATCATCATGGAAATGCTCTACCAGGTGATCAAGTACAAATGCCTGGAAGAAGACATCTCCATCAACATGGTCGTCCCCCGCGGCGAACTCAAAAAGATCCGCGCCGATGACGACGATGCCCTCGAACTGCTGGGCGACGGATGGCGCAAGGAAATGCTCGGCGCCTATTTCCTCGACTGGCTCTCCATGGCCAATGAAATGAAGGTGGACCTGGAGCCGGGCCGCATCATTATTCATCCGCGGGATGGAGAGGGGTGAGAACCTTTGAGCGGAGTACGGCCGTTGCGCTTTCTGCCAGTGGGCGGGCTGGCGGCACATCCTAAATCCGAAATGCCTGAATCCTGAATGTCTAAA
>CAYVVK010000928.1:0-2431 GCA_964454855.1 uncultured Phaeodactylibacter sp.
GCTCGGCTGCAGCCTGCGCGCCGAGATCGAGCTTGGCCGCCTCGACGCCGCCGCACAGCATGCGCTCCGCCCGTCCGGCCTGGATGCGCTGATACGCTCTACGGTAGAACCTACCAACATCCGGCTGGATGAAAAAGCCTCCAAACGGATCACCCTTACTATCGACCCCAAAAAACTGGAGAAGCTCAAGGCCATCGCCCGCCGTAAAAAGTCCTACCTGCGCGATGTGATCGATGAGATCGTCGCGGAATTCCTGGATGAATACGAAAAGAAAGAAAAATAGCTTCTCCCCTAAATTTTTAAGCCCCCCCAGCCATCTAAAGCGCAAATTGACAATTACTTGCCAAATACCTGCCGGATAGGGGGTTGCCCCGCCCGGAGCCATCAGTATATTGAGATCAATAACCTGAATAATCTAGAACCCTTATGAGATCAGCCGTACTTCTACTCTTTTCCCTGTTCAGCCTTTCCATCTTACATGCCCAATCCACCTCCCAGCGGGCCTATCGGATCTTCCAGGACAAATGCGTGCAGTGCCACAGCAACGCCAGCCCGGAGGCCGGCCTGGACCTCCAGGGCACAGGCGCCACGGAAGCCCAGCGCATTCTGGATGTGCGCAGCAAGATCATTCGCGTTACTCCCAACAACCCCGTTTCGGCGGCAAAAGGAGACCAATACATCTATCCCGGCCGGGTGGACAAAAGCCTGCTCTTTCGCAAGATCAACCGCGGCCTGGAACCCGGCCTCAGCCTGGACGAAGGGGAAAACCAACCCATGCCGCCCGTCGGCGCGCCGCAACTCACCAATACGGAAAAAGAGCTCCTCCGGCAATGGATACTTCATGGAGCGCCCAATACGGGAAAAGTCGTGGAAGAAGCTTTGATTGACAGCTACTATGGTGGCGCGGCACAACAGAGTTTCCCCGACGGCCCTCCTCCGGCTCCCATTCCCGAGGAGGGTTTCCAGATCAAAATGGGCCCCTTTTACCTGCCGCCGGGAGAAGAGGTCGAGTATTTTCAGAAATATGAACTGGAACTCCCCGCCGACGTGGATGTCGCCCGCCTGGAAATCATGATGGGCACTTATTCTCATCACTTCATTCTCTATGACTTCAATGAAGGCGGCAGCAACACCATACAGGATGGCCTGCGCCTGAACGCCGACCATTCCGACATCGGGCTGGTGGCCGCCGTCCAGGAGTCCCAGGACCTGCGGCTACCGGAAGGTACGGCCTTCATCTGGGACAAGAACCTGGTGCTGGACCTCAACTCCCACTACATTAATTACTCCGCCGCCAATGTATACCAGGCAGAGGCCTACGTCAATGTGTATACCCAGCCTGCCGGAACGGCTGCCCAGGAAATGAAAACCGAGCTGATCGCCAATACCAACATCCCCATTCCCAATAACGGCGCTCCCGTCATTCACAGCCAGCAACTGAACTTCAACCTGGGGGAAGTTTTCGTCTGGGGGCTCATGGGCCACACCCACAAATACGGCACCGGCTATAAGGTATTCAAGCGACTGCCGGGAGGGCAACGCGGAGATCTGATCTACGACGCCGCCTGCCCACAGGGCATCCCGGGCTGTATATCTCCCTTTTTCGACTATCAGCACATCCCCATGCGCTACTTCCTGCCGCTGGAACCCATCACCTTCAATATCCTGAACGGCCTGATCCATGAGGCCAGCTGGGTCAACGACGGCCCACAGGCGGTAGGCTGGGGCCCCACTTCCGATGATGAAATGATGGTGATGATCGTAATGTATACCGAAGATACCACCGGCATCGTCAATACCGGCCAAAGGGATATCTCCTTCATTCCCGGCGTGCAGGTGTTTCCCAACCCGGCCAGCGAGGCCATCTCCTTTGCCGTGCCGGCCAGCGCAGGCACAGTCCGCCTGCGCCTGCTCGACGCTACGGGGCGAGCTGTCCTTCAGCAATCTTCCCTGCATGCCCCGCAGTTTACCATCAAACGGGGAAACCTGCCCGATGGCATGTATTTTTACCAGCTTGAAGATGAGCGAGGCCGGGCAAGGGCTGGCAAGCTGATACTGAAATAAATTTCTCCCGGAAAACCACTCTTTTTTCTGCACTTTTCTTCGCCCGGCCCGTTGCCTGAAAGAAAAGTGCAGGTGAAGAGCCCCTTCTCTAAGCACGGCATTGGTAAAAAACATAATTTTGAATTTTAAACCCCAATGCTTTGATACGATTTATTGTACTGGCCGTTTTAATTCTAGGGCCACTTCATATACTAAATGCCCAACTCCCGGAAACCGGGCCTGAAAAAGAGGCCTCTTTCAGTGAGAAAACCAAGCGCCGGCCCAAGGTAGGCCTGGTGCTCAGCGGAGGCGCCGCCAAAGGCATGGCCCACGTGGGTGTCCTCAAGATACTGGAGGAAGCCGGCCTGCAACCCGACATCATCACCGG
>CAYVVK010000929.1:0-2428 GCA_964454855.1 uncultured Phaeodactylibacter sp.
CCGCTACATCATCGCCGGCGAGGCCGGCGGCCTGAAGCCGATCATCTGGTATAAGGCCTGCCGCAGGGGGGCGTTATAGCGGGAGAGGATGTGGAATACCTCGTGGATCAGCACGCGTGCTACCGGCCCTTCCCGCCCCTCGGTGAGTTCGTTTTCCGGGATGACGATGCAGTTTTCCCGGGTATAGTACACGGAAGGGCCGTAGTGCCTGCCCTTGGCCTTGATCAGGCGGATGGTATCGGGGAAGAGCCGGGGATTAACCTTTTGGCAATCCTGATAGGCTTGTTCCATAGCGGCCCGCAGCAGGGTTTCCTCTGCCTCTGTGAAGCTTTCCACATCGCGCTGCAGGAAAAGGCGGTATTCGGCCAGTAACTTCTCTCTGTCCGGTTTTTCCGGTAGTCGTTGCTGCATCTGAATGGCCATATCCAGAGGGCGGATCTTTCCGAAGAAATCTTCCGCATCGTCTTCAATGATGGCTTTCGAGGCTGAGATACTGTCCAGAAAGAGGATAGTGTGCTTTTCGGACAACTGCAGTACAGAAACAACTGGTTTATTGACCTTGCATCCAAATGCCAGGCTGAGAAAGAGGCTGCCGATCAGAAAAATGGGGATGGATATTTTCATCGAGGTGGAATTTGAGATCACGCTGATGCGAATAGAATTCAAAGATGTTATTTGATCTTTTTCAGTACGGAGGCCGACACCCAAGCTACCGCAAGTTGCGGATAAAATCCCGCCCGTACACTATTTCGAACTTCCCTTTTTCAAGGCTGTCGCCCATCGGCTCATAGCGCCCGCCCAACTGCTGGTGCAGAAAGGCCTCGGCGATGGCCCAGAAGGAGATCCAGCTGCCCGGCTCCTGATAGTCGTGTACCTCATTCGGGTAAAAAAAATAAATAGGCTTTTTGCCGGCCTGTTCCAGGGCTTCCGCCAGCCTGTCCACCTGCCGTTGCGGCACCCTGCCGTCCTTACTTCCTGTGGTCAACAGCATAGGGCTTTGAATGTTCTCCACGTGGTTGATGGGGGAGTGGCGGCGGAGCAAGGCGCTGCCCTCCGGCGTATGGTGGCTGCCCACCCGTCTGCGCCAGAGTTCGTTATCGGCAAAAGGGATGCGGGTAAAGGCATCCAGGTCACTAGGGCCGTACATGGAAATGCCGCAGGCGAAGAGTTCCGGGCTGAAGGCCAGAGCCGCGGCGGCGGCATAGCCTCCGTACGACCAGCCCCAGATGCCGAGCCGGCCTTCCCGGGCGATCCCTTTTTCCAAAGCCCAGCGGGCGATGTCTACTTTGTCATGGTGCATGGCCTCGCCCCACTGCTTGTCGCCCAGGCCTGTAAAGTAGCTTCCCAGGCCGGTACTGCCTCTGAATTCTGTATTGATGACGGCATAACCCCGGTTGGCAAGCAACTGGAAATTGCGGTTGTGGTACCACTGGTTCCAGTGTATGACGCCCGCCCAGGGGCCGCCGTGTACGTACAGCAAAGTAGGTAGCGGCTTTTCGGGAATGCCGTCTCCATCTTGGTCAGCGCCGGGAGGCAGGTAGACGTGCACCGGCAGCTCGTACCCATCACGGGTGATGACGCTGAAGGCCTTACGCGAAGCCAGCGGGTACCCTTCCAACGGCGGGTAGTCATTGAATAGTTTAGTGAGCTGTCGGCTGTCGCGATCGAAGAGATAGTAGGTAATGGGCCCGCCATCGAGGCGGTGCAACAGCCAGCGCCTTCCATCGGCGCTGGCCTGAGCGAAACTGGCCTGGCCACGCAGCAGGCGGTTGGCGTAGTCGAAATCACGCTGCGCTTCGGCATCCAGGAAATGGCGGCGGGCATCAGCGAAAACCGAGAGCACCATCTGCGGCTCGCCACCAGGCGATACCATGGCGCCGAAAGGCAGAATGTCGGCTTTACCATCTGCTACCAGAAGTTCTTCTCCGCCATCGTCGGCCGCTATAGCTACCAATGCCGTTTTATCCCGGCCCAGATTGCTGGTGGCAAAGATACGCGCTCCGTCGGCGCTCACCGAGATGACATCCTGAAAACCGCCAAGGAACTGGCTTTCGTCGAAAGGAAAGCGCAGGGCCTCTATCCAGTTTTCCCCGTCGTGCCGATAGATGGAAAAGCCGCCGCTGTCATTGGGATGGCGGGCAGCACAGGGCTGCAGTTGCTGGCTGAAGTACAACTTCTGGTAGGGCAGGGGAGAGCTGATCTTTGCCCGTTCGCCGCCCCGGAAATTGAGCCGGAACAGGCCGTTGAGGCCCTCTTCCCGGCTACCGGCGGCAATGATGGCTTCCTGCGGCCGTTGTGGGCTTAAGGCTTCGATGCGCAGTTGCTCCACTGCCGGGAAAGCTACCGGCTGTTTTTGCCCATCGGCGGAAAGATACATCAGCTGCTTGTTGGTTTGCTGTACTGCCCCCAGCAGGCCGCCATCGAAGGT
>CAYVVK010000930.1:0-2420 GCA_964454855.1 uncultured Phaeodactylibacter sp.
GGTAGTCGCCACCCGCTATCCCAACCAACCCCCGCAAATACCGGTGGAAAGCCAGCTGCTGGCCGCCTATTCCTTTAAAAATGCGGCTGCTGTGGAGGCCATTCCTGAGGAAGGCCCCTTTAGCGCCGCCACCCTGCTACCCGGCCATGATTCGCTAAACAGCCTCCATATCGAACTGAGTTGGAAGGACCCCCTTCCTCCCCGGGAAGGGCCACAGATCCCGATCGGCAAGTATTTCCTGGTTTTCCGCAGAGAGGAGGCCCTTCCGGTAGGAAGCTACGGGGTAGATACCGGCATTCAGGGCTCGCGCAGCAAGCAACTGCCCACCGGCAGCGCCCGCCCCTTACCCACAGATATTAAGGTCAGCCTGAAAGCCGAGGGGCGCCCCACCGCACGGCGCGCTACCGAAGCGGAACTGCCCGATGGCAGCACTACTCCACTCTTCGATGAACTGCTCCGCAAAGGAGTGATCCCCAGGGATGGGCAGTGGCGCCCGGATGCCTGGTCCGTTTTCATACAAACAGTCTCTGTAAACGGCGTGCCTTCCGCCCTGGTGCCGGTTCAGCTACTGCTGCGCTTCGAATCTGACGAAGGCACCAACAAGGAAGAGCGGCGGCCGTCACAGCTGGAATTCCTTCCGGTGCCCCTGCGTTTCCCCCTCCTTCCTCCGGAAGACCAGGCCGCCATTACCGGCAACGCTCACTTCCCCATGTTCGGGCGGGCGGATGACGGATCTTTCGATTTCAGCTTCGGCGCCGCCCTTACCAACCTGGAGCACCGGCAGCATCCGGCAGGCATCCGCGCCATCCGCTTCCGCTGGAACCAGGGGCCCTCGGCCATGCCAGGCTATCCCCTGCGGCTCAATGCCGGATTTGATCTCCTCCAACTCGATATCGACGCCCATACGACTTCCACCTTCAACGATAAGGAAGAGTTGGCTAAAGCCATTAAAGAGATCCAGGAGGTGCGTATGGCGCCAGCCAGCAATCTGTTGCTGATCCCCGGCGACACCCTCACCACCAGCCAGTGGGAAGCCTGGTACCCTTCTGCTATGGAGCGCCTGGACAGCCAGCGCCCGGAAGGGTCGGAACTGCCTTTCAGCCCTTGGTTTTCCTGGCGGGAATCCATACTGAAATGGCCGGCCTGGCCAGGTATAACGGATTCAGAAACCCCTAGCCGGGGCCCTGGCCCGCATCCTTTCTTTGAAGATATCCTGGAACAGATAGAAGGGGACGGCACACAATTTATCGTCAGCCGGCAGATCCCGCCGCCGGTACAGCCGGAAACCGAACTGGACTTCCTGAAAAACACACCACCCAAGAATGACCCTTACGGCTGGGGCATTCTCCAGCGCCTGGGCTTATCTACCGCTTTCTCTATTAGGCGCGTTGCTGACGGGGAGCTGGTTGTTGCCGGCGAGTTGCTTGAAGTCGTAAAAAGCGCCATCGATGAGATAAGCAAAAAGCCCGAAAATGCTGACTTCCCCGCCCACCTTTTCATCGAGTTGCTGTTTCAGCAAGGCAAATCGGTAGAACTGGAAGAAAAGGCCATTGATGCCGGGCGGCTACTGGGCATCCTGCAACTAAGCCTGCGGCCCTTACCCCAAACCACCCATTTTTACCATAGTTTGTCCGTTAGCGCGCCCCCAAACGCCAGCGTGAACCTGGTATTCCCACTTACTCTCGGCAACCGCATTACCGTCATCGACCGGGCGCGGCCCTCCCTGGGAGAAAGCCACCTGGAGACGGAAGAAGCGGCCGGAGAGGACGTCAAACTCCCACTCCGTATGCCCCTTACCGGCACCAATGAGCTATTGTTGAGGTCGAAGGCTGCCAGCATCGCGTTTTCCTTTGAGTACCCTCTGAAAGGAGAGGGCTATACCGTTGGAGCGATAGCGGGCTTAAGCCATATAAGGATAGCCGACACCCCTGCCCGCCTTATCGTGCAGCCTGCCTTCTACGCTCAGCCGGATGCCGCCCTCGATAGCAGCCTGCAAACCCTGGAGGCGGAGCTGGCCGAAGAAGACCACTATATTCTCGATTTCCGCAGCAGCGGCATGCAAGCGTTCCGTCCCTACGATGAACGCTCCACTTACTTCACCCAGCCGCCGAGCCTGCTGGAAGGCCTGCTGGATACCAGTAATGTGCCGGTTCGCGCGCAATGGGACCGGTTCGCGCGGCTGGCCACCTCCGGCAACAGCAACGACCCTGCTGCGCCAAAGATCGAGATCCCTACGGAAGAGGCCAAGCTAAAGGACTTCCTCCCTGCCTTCCTGGAATGGTCGCAACGCTTTATGGACCACTCTGCTCCCATGAAACAGAGCGGCTCCGGCCCCTGGGTAGCCACTGCCTACCCGCGCGCCGGTACTCCCGCCTATGCCACCCCGGACGCCAGCGGCCGTATACAATACGACCACCTGC
>CAYVVK010000931.1:0-2415 GCA_964454855.1 uncultured Phaeodactylibacter sp.
TATCGGGGAGGCGCTCTACCGCTGGGCACTTTCCGTGCGGCGCGTAGATAACAATACCGTTATGATCGCTCCGAAGATCGATTATACGCTGCCTGATTTTGCAGGTTCGGATGCTGCGCTGCTGCTCTGCTACATCATCATGCAGAAGCGGACCAAGGAGTATCACCTGCGCAAAGTACTGGGGCCGCCTTTTGCAGAAAAATACCTCAACATCCTGCGGCGCCTGCTCAGTGTGGGCCTGCTCAACCGGCAGTCCGACGGCTGGCTGGAAGTCAACAACGTGGTGGCCAATGCCCTGGGAGGGCTTCTGGAAAAAAAGAACTATCTAAAATACCATCAATGGAAGCAATAATGTCCTACCACATTTCCTGGGGCGGGCTACTGCTGATGGGCCTGGCCTTTCTGGGGTTCTACTTCGTCCTGCGGCTGATACACCGCCTGCTGGCCACTGCCTCGGTAAGGAGGAGGGGAATCATTTCCGCCCGCAAGGCCATGCGTTTCGCCCTGCTGCTCTATGAACCGCTGGCCATACTGGTTTGGGGTATATTTTTCGTTTTCAAAAACCTGCCTTTCCACGCCTTACTGTTGGGGCTGGTCTTGCTGGCGGGCTTCGTCCATATCAGAAACTACCTGAGCGGGCGGCTGATCAGGCTGGGCCATAATATCAGCATTGGCAAAAAGCTGCGCAGCGGCCAGGTGCAGGGCACTGCGGCCAGGTTGGGCAACCTTGGCCTGTACCTGCAGGCCGATGATGGCATGCACTACCTGAGCTATTCCCGCCTGCTCACCGAAGGCTATACCCTGCTTTCCGGTGAAGATGTCAGCAGTGTTTTTCACCTGTCTATCGCTTCGGCAGAAGAAGAATCGCCGGAGGGCCAGGTTCATCAGGTAATGGACCTCCTGGCCAGCTCGCCCTATCTCGACTGGAACCACAGCCCGGAACGCATCGCGGAAAGCACCGGGAACGGCCGGCTGGAAGTCAGAGTGGTGGCCCGGGAAGAAAGCCATATGTACGAATTGGTGCAGTGGCTGCAAGAACTGGGATATTCCTGCAAAATCGTCAATTCAAAATAGAAATGGAAGTACTTGCCTCCTATAACCTGATCATCGAAGCTTCGGCCATCATCATCCTGTCCTTTATCTTCAGCGAACTGGCCCGCAAGACGAATGTACCTTCCGTGCTCATGCTGATCGCCCTGGGTATTTTGCTGAAGTTCGGCCTGGATGCGCTGGGCCTGGGCAACCTCGACTTTTTTCCCATCCTGGAAGTACTCGGTATCGTCGGGCTGATCATGATCGTGCTGGAAGCCGCGCTGGAACTGGAGCTGAGGCCAGATAAAATACTGCCCATCAGCATTGCCTTCCTGGTAGCTCTGATCGGGCTGCTGGCTTCTACCTGGGTGGCGGCGCTCATCCTGAATTATTTCATCCCGGGCATGGATATGAATGCCGCCTGGCTCTACGCTACCCCCTTGTCTATTCTATCCAGCGCCATCATCATTCCAAGTGTGACGGCCCTGGGGGGCGCCAAGAAGGAGTTTCACATCTACGAAAGCACCTTCTCGGATATTCTGGGCATTATGCTGTTCTACTTTCTGGCCGGGCGCTGGGAAGCTTCAGGCCACAACGGAGGCCTGGCGGGCTTCTTCGGCAACCTGGGCCTAACCATTCTCATTTCGCTGGTGGCCAGTTATCTGATCGTTTTCATTTTCCAGAACATCAGAAGCCAGGTAAAGCTCTTCCTGCTTATCGCGGTGTTGCTGCTGCTGTATGGCCTGGGTAAGAAAATGCACCTTTCCTCGCTCATCGTCATTCTGGCCTTCGGCCTGGTGATCGCTAATATGCAACTGTTCTTCCGTGGGCCACTCGGACGGTGGCTGCATTTGGAGAAAGCCAAGAACATCTACGAAGGGCTGCATATCATCACCATGGAAACAGCTTTCGTAGTGCGCACCTTTTTCTTTGTGATCTTCGGGCTGACTATCTCTTTAGTATCTCTGCTGAACCTGAACGTGGCGCTGATCAGCGGCCTGATCATCCTGACCATCTACCTGATCCGTTTCGTTTTGCTCCGCATCTTCCTCGGCCGCGACATCATCCCGCAGCTGTTTGTCGCACCGCGCGGCCTGATCACCATCCTGCTGTTCTACGCCATCCCCAAGGAGGCTATGGTGGAAGGCTTCGAAGCAGGCGTATTGCTGTTCATCATCATCGGCACCAGCCTGATCATGACCTTCGCCATGGTGTACGACAAGCAGCGCTCCGGAAAGGCGGTGCGTAAAGCACAAAGCGTACCCGTGGGCTATGTCAAGTGGAAGGCCCCGGCTATTGATGAGGTGGAGGAAAGGTAAAAAGGTAGAAAACGTGAGTTCGGGATAAAATTGATGGTAAATCGTTGCAATTGCAGTTCGCTTA
>CAYVVK010000932.1:0-2414 GCA_964454855.1 uncultured Phaeodactylibacter sp.
AGGAGGAAGTCAACCTCATGCACGAGTGGAGCAAGGCACAGGGCTCCGGCCAGGACTGGTACGGCGACCACTTTAAGGTAGCGCGGGAATATAGCTATAACAATGCCTTTTCTTTCCCCAACCTGCTCACCCAGGAACCCGCCAGGCTGCGCGCTTCCATGGCCCTGCGCGCCAGTGTGCGGTCCAGCTTCCTGCTCGAGATCGAAGGAGAGAGCCTGCGCAGCGGCACCGCCAATGGCGTGCCCTCCGTAGATGGGGGAGGGGACAATACCGCCATTTACGCCCAGCGGGCCACACTGGATGCCGAAATTACTCTCAGCAGCCCCGATGTCAGCTTTTCGGTGCGTTACCCCTTTCCACAGGGCGTCAGCGATTTCAGCGAAGGCTGGCTGGATTACGTGCAGCTCAACGTACGCCGCGCCCTGCGTATGACGGGCCAGCAGATGGCTTTCCGCGACCGGCAGAGCCTGGCCTATCCAAACACTACCTTCCAGCTTGAAGGCGCCAGTGAGAACGTACGGGTGTGGGACATCACCAACCCGGTGGAACCCGTAGCCATGCCGGGGGAACGCAGCGGCCAGCGCCTGAGCTTCCGCGCCAGTACCGAAACGCTGCGGGAATTCATCGCCTTTGACCTGCAGCAGCAATTCCCGGAACCGGAAGCGGTGAGCAGCATCCCGAACCAGAACCTCCACAGTATAGATAATGTGGATATGGTGATCCTCTACCACCGCGATTTTGAAGAACAGGCCCTCCGCCTGGCCCAGCACCGGGCCGATCACAGTGATCTGACGGTAGAACTCGTGGAGGCCGGGCAGGTATACAACGAATTCTCTTCCGGCAGGCTGGACCCCACCGCCATCCGTGATTTTGCCAAACTGCTCTACGAGCGCAACAGCCGCTTCCGCTATCTGCTCCTCTTCGGCGACGGCTCCTTCGACAGCCGCGATATTTACGGCCTGGGAGGCAACTTCATCCCCACTTACCAGAAAGAAGACTTCAATCCGGTGGAGGCCTATCCCAGTGATGATTACTACGGCCTGCTGAGCGGAAATTCCCCCGGCAACCCATTGGATGGCGCCCTCAACCTCGCCATCGGCCGGCTGCCGGTCAAGAATCCGCAGGAGGCGGCTAATGCTGTGGATAAGATCATCCACTACGACAGCAGCGACCGGTCGCTGGGCGACTGGCGCAACCGCCTGGTCTTCGTCGGCGATGACAACGACCGCAGCCCCGGCAACTTCGATATCGACCACTACGTGGATGCCGATGAGATCGCCGAAGAACTCAACGATTCACTCCCTTACCTCAACCTGGAAAAGATCTACCTGGACGCCTATCCGCAGGAATCCACCCCCGGTGGAGAACGCATCCCACAGGCCACCGAGCAGCTCAACAAATCCATCTTCAAAGGAGCCCTTGCGGTCACCTACCTCGGCCACGGCGGCTCCAAGGGCTGGGCGCAGGAACGGGTGCTGAACATCTCCGACATCCTCTCCTGGGAGAATTATGACCAACTGCCCATTTTCATTACGGCTACCTGTTCCTTCACCGGCTACGATGACCCGGCCTTTACCACTGCCGGCGAAGAGGTGTTCCTCAATGAAGACGGAGGTGCCATTGCGCTGATGACTACCGTACGTGCGGTCTTCGCCAGCTCCAATGTGCGGATGACGGAAAATGCCCTGCGCTATATCTTCGTGCGGGAAAACGGCCGGGTGCCGGCCATAGGCGAGGCCTTCCAGCGCGGGAAGAATGACGTGAGCGGCAATTTCAACATCAACAATTCCCGGAAATTCACCCTTATCGGCGACCCCTCGGTGCCCATTGCCGTGCCGCAGTACAATGTAAGGACCACGCAGATCGATGGCGAGCCCGTGGATACCGCCCGCCTCGATACCCTGCGGGCTCTGCAGCAGGTGACCATTCAGGGCGCGGTCACCGACCGGAATGGGCAGATCATTTCCGATTTCGACGGCATTATTTTTCCCACCATTTTTGATAAAGCGCAGATGGCCACTACCCTGGGCCAGGGCGCCAACCAGAATTACAACTACCGCATTCAGAAGAATGTCCTGTTTAAAGGGCGGGCCTCGGTAAGCAATGGCCGCTTTGAGTTCACCTTTGTGGTGCCCAAAGACATCAACTACCAGTTCGGCCGCGGCAAGATCAGCTATTATGCTGCCGATGCTTCCGCCATGCTGGATGCGGCGGGCAGCTTTGAGGATTTCATCATCGGCGGCACCGACCCCAATGCCCTGGAAGACGAACTGGGGCCGAAAGTGGAGGTGTTCATGAACAGCGACGGTTTCGTCTTCGGCGGCATCACCGGCCCCAGCCCCACTTTGCTGGTCCGGCTGGAAGACGACAGCGGCATCAACGTAGTGGGCAACAGCATCGGCCACGACCTGGAG
>CAYVVK010000933.1:0-2410 GCA_964454855.1 uncultured Phaeodactylibacter sp.
TACCAAATAAGATTTGGCGCTAATATAACTCTTTCAAAGAACTTAACAGCCCTGCGCCAGCGGGGGAGATAACTCCGAGTGATGGTTTAAAAACCCGGGCAGCGGAAACTGCCGAAAAGTGAGGCTAAGGAAGCTTTTCTTCTCTTGCGAAACGGTTTTGCAGGGCAGGGGCTATGGCTCCTCTGCCGGCTTGCCGCCTCTCTGAACATGGCTGGAAAACCGTTGCCTCACAACGCCTGCAGCCCAGCTCAGGCGTCTCCCCCGCTGGCGGGGGGTGGAAAATTCCAAATACAAACACCTCACTCCTCCTTCTCAATCCGCTTCCACATCCGTTCCTGTTTACTCTTGGCGGCCTGGGCCAGCATACTGGTATCATCGCCGGTGGAGATCAGGCGGAAGCCCATGTGGGCGAGGGTGGCGGCGTGCTCCAGAGACTGGGTGTAAATGCCGGAGATCAGCTCATTCTTCTCGCAGGTTTTCAGGACACGCTGCAGGATGGCGTTCAGCTCCGGGTCGTGGATATCGGCGATCTTTTCCAGGCCGAGGCTCACACTGAGGTCGAACGGGCCGACGAACAGGCCATCCAGGCCGGGGGTGGCGGCGATGGCCTCCAGGTGTTCGGCAGCAGAGGCCGTTTCGATCATGACGAAGGCCAGTACCTCTCGGTTGGCGGTTTCGAAATAATCTTCTTCTGTGAGGCGGGCGGCGCGGATGGGCCCGAAGCTGCGTATGCCATCGGGAGGATAGTGGCAGGAACGTACGAATGCCGTGGCTTCCCGGGCCGTATCTATCATCGGGCAGATCAGGCCGGCGGCTCCGGCATCCAGCATCTTCATGATGATGCTGGGTTCGTTCCAGGGAAGGCGCACCAGCGGTACGGTGTCGGTAGTGTTGATGGCCTGCAGCATGGAGAGGGCAGTGTTGAAGTCGATCAGGCCGTGCTGCATGTCCAGCGTCAGGGCATCAAAACCCGATTGGGCCATGAGCTCAGCCGTCCAGGCGTTGGGGATGGTAAGAAAGAGGTTGAGGGTGGGCTGGCCTTCGGCCCAGCGCTCGCGAAGTGGGTTTGGCATAGGATAGTCTTTTACTGTTAGCCCCCAATTTCTGAAAAAAGAATCACCCTCCCGCTACTTCCTGATGAAAAAATTGGATGGCGCTGTCCATCATCCAGCCGAACAGCGGGTTGGCGCGGGGTGGATGTTCCGGTGGCAGCTCCTGTTCGAGGTCCAGGGGAATGTCGGTATCCAGGGGCAGGCTGGCGTGTGGAATGTCACGAGAGAGGAGGAGCAGGGCTCCATTTTCCACGTTCTGTTCTATAAATTCAAGCAGGCCATCGATGGTTACGGTAGTGTCATGCGCAGAGTGAATGGCAAATACCGGGTGGCTCACTTTACCGTTGGCGCGAAGCCGGTTGTTTTCATTGATGATCTGTACCAGTTCTATGCCTGCAAAGCTGGGCAGCTGCGGATAGGTGTAAGGATTTTGTCCGATGCCCACCACTTCCCCGTCGGATATCCGGGCAATGGACTGCAGGAAGCTCAGCCGGCCCGCTGATTCCACCATATCTCCGATCGACAGGGCGGCGGAAAAGAGAAAGAGGCCGCCTTCGATGGCCCGCCCTTCATTCAGGATGCGGTTGAGGCTGACGGCCCCTCCGGTAGAAAAACCGCCCAGAGAGACTCGCTGGCCCAATTGCTTGGCTGTTGCGATGCCGTTGTCTACCGTGGTTTTCCATTTGCTGTCGAGCTCCTTGTCTTTCATGGCCTTGTCGGGTTGGCGCAGGCCGTGGGCGGGCAGCAGCGGCAACACCACATTGCAGCCTTCCTGATAGAACCGGCGGGCAATGGCCTCCATGTAATAGGGCGAATCGCTCAGGCCGTGGGTGAGCACGATGGCGTGCCGGGTGGCTTCTCCGTGGTAGAGGATGCGCGGCCCGTTGCCCGGCTTGAGCAGGGGGCTGTCGAGGTAATAATAGTAGGCGATACCTTCCCGCTGCGGGGTGGAAAGGGATACCTCTTTCAGGCGTTGCTGGTAGTGGCGGCGAAAGCCGTCTAGGGCTCTGGGGAGGTCTGGCATGTTTTATGGTTAAATGGTTAAATGGTTATATGGTTAAATGGTTAAATGGTTATATGGTTAAATTGGTGATGGCTGAGCGGTTGTGTTTTACTCATACTGCTTCGATAGCAGAGCCTGAAGGCTTTATTATTGGGCATTCGGAGCCGATTGTTGAGCGTAGTAAAAACCTGCCGGGGTTAAATGGCCTGGCCCAGGCCCGGGAAATATAATGATCTTTACCGGTAATTTCCCGCCTGCCTTTCTCCACTTTACGGAATTTGGTAAATTGAGCGGAAGCTGGCAAATATATGGTTTCCTGTGCCCGGCCGGCCAGTGGTGCAGCATTTATTTTCAT
>CAYVVK010000934.1:0-2410 GCA_964454855.1 uncultured Phaeodactylibacter sp.
CCTGCGCGGCCCCCGGGGTGCCGGCTTCCTCTACGTCTCTCCCCGCATCCTGGAAGAGGGATATGCTCCGCTTTTCCTCGACCTGCACAGTGCCGACTGGACAGCCGCCGATAGCTACGAGGCCAAGCCGGATGCCCGGCGCTTCGAAACCTGGGAACGCTCCTATGCCCTGATGGAAGGTACGAGGGTAGCCGCCGAATACGCCCTGGACGCAGGCCTGGAGGCCATCTGGCAGCGCACCCGCTTTTTAGCGGAACAACTGCGTGAACAGCTTGCAGATATTAAAAGCGTACAGGTACTTGACCGTGGAAAAGAGCGCTGCGGCATCGTTACGATCTACCCCGCCGGCCAGCGGCCTTTGCCCCTGCAGGCTGCCCTGGAACGGGAGGGCCTCAACACCTCGGTCACCGGCTACAATTCCGCAGTGATCGATTTTCAACGAAAAGGCATAGAATGGGCGCTTCGCCTTTCTCCACACTACTACAATACCGAAGAAGAAGTACAGGCCGCAGTGAAACTGTTAAAAAAGGTGCTGAAAAAATAAAATATTGGTACCTTTTAAGATGCGGAAATGCACTTCCGGTGATTTTGGATCTCCACTTTTTAAAATGCAAGGGCTATGAATGTCCCCATCCTTCAGGCTGGCCATTCCACATTGCTGCACCCTCCTGCTCCCGCCTATGCGCCGGAACTCTACCGGCTCATCCGGGCCTGCCAACCCCACCTGCGCCCCTGGCTGAGCTGGGTGGAAGAGATCCATAGCCATGAAGACACCCGGCGCTTCCTGCTCGATGCCCTCCGCTTCAATGCCGGCGGCCAGCGGCTGACTTTTCTTATCGTGCACGAAGGGGCATTAGCCGGGGCGGTGGGTTTCGTCAGGATCGACCGTCCCCATCAGCGGGCGGAATTGGGCTACTGGCTCGACCACCGCCTGCAGGGGCAGGGCATTATAGCCCGCTGCTGCCACCGCCTGCTGCGCTATGCCTTCGAAGAGCTGGCCCTCAACCGCATCACCATCCGAACCCTGAGTGAAAACAGCCGCAGCCGAAATATTCCCCGCCGCCTGGGATTCCGCCACGAGGGCACCCTGCGGCAGGAAAACCACCTGCACGGCCGCTTCCACGACGTGGAACTCTACGCTTTTCTGAAAAAAGATTGGCAAAATCCTTAAAAGGATTTGTTTGGTACAATTTTTTGTTTTAAATTGCAACCAAATGTTTGGCTTTTGTTTGAAACGGTAAAAACGCCATTATGATCAGAGAAGACCGGCTCGAATTGAACGAGCGCTTTATTAAGGTATTTAGCATGTTGGAAGAACGGGGCGAGATCATTAAAAATGACCGCAACGGAAAAGGTATGGGCGATTTCGCCGAGCGCATCCTGGGAAACCGCGCCTACGGCCACATCATCCGAGCCTTCCTCAACCCCGACGACAAACGCTGCATCGACTACCGGCATGCCCGGGCCCTCTGCCAGGAGTACGGCATCAACGAATCCTATATGATAGACGGCGAAGGCGAACCCTTCGGCATGGAAGCCCCAAAATTCTCAAAAGCCGATGCCGGCCCCGTCAACGGCGGCAATATCCTCTTCACGACTACCGAGGCCTTCGCCGGCGCCTCCGTCGAAACCGGTAGCTTCGCCAGAGAAGATTACGAATACTTCAAGCTGCCCGGCCTGGAGGGTAGCGGCCTGGTGGCCTTTACCATCAACGGTAATAGTATGGAGCCCATCATCTCCGACGAAGACATGGTGATCTGCAAAGAGATCAGCGGCGTTTATGACATTCGCGACAACAAGATCTACGCCGTCAAAAACAATGGCCAACTGTGGGTTAAATACGTACAGTGCATCGCCAACTCCCGCGGAAAGATCACTCACCTGAAAATGATCTCCGCCAACCACCTCGAACACGACCCCTTCGTAGAAGAGGTCAACGAATATACGCGAATCTATCAGGTAGTGCGCCGTATCAGTGACTTGTGACAGTAAGCCCCTTGGAATTCGCAAAGCGAGTATTCTACCGGACCGGGGTGGGCAGTTCGCAGTGAACTGTAAGCAGTGCGGCCAAACGGGGTTCGCTACGCTCAACAGCAGGCCGCCATTGGGTTTTGTTGAAACAAAACATTGCCTTTTGTTTGAAAAAAGAGCAAGCTGCAAGTCCAGGCAAGTTGCGGATCATCCCTGGCCAGGAATGAAATCCTTTCAGGCAGGTCGCTGATATCTGTTCGGGCGGCCTTCCCAAGCTACGCTCCAGGAATGATCCGCAACTTGACCAAAAAATATCCTGCTGTTTTTTGATTTGCTCTCCCGGGTTGTCTACAATTCGGGAGTTTTTTTTGCGCCACTTCCGACTTCCCACTTCCCACTTCCCACTTCCCACTTCCCACTTCCCCTCATTCCTTATAGA
>CAYVVK010000935.1:0-2407 GCA_964454855.1 uncultured Phaeodactylibacter sp.
GATAGCGAGGACCCGGGCGTAGCAAGCGCCAAGGGCGACTGGAAAGCCGGCCGGCCCGCCGGCCGGTATAAGGCCACTGCCTTGATCGCCGATAATAGCCAAGAAGGCCAATCGGTTACCTTTTCCACACCCGTAGGCCGGGAAGGCCGTTATGGCATATACTACTATGTGCCCGGCCAGCCGAATGGCCAGCCTTACACGGACAGCATTGGCATGGTACTGCAATACGCTTCTGACAAAGTGGAGTTGCAGGCGCCAATCGCCAGCCGGCTGCGGGATTGGGTGCCACTAGGCAGCTATGCCTTGGAAGCCGGAGATACCTGCCGGCTGGAAGTGACGACTGACGGAAGCGGAAAGTATGTGCCGGCGGATGCGGTGTTGCTGGTGGTGGTGGAGTGAGGTGTTTCTCCGCCTCTACCTGGCTATCGCCGAGTAGACAGGTTCGCTTAGGGCTTCGGCGGGCGAGAGGGTGTTTAGGTGTTTAAAAACAAAAAAAGTTAACATGAATTTTCTGTACCTGTTTTTTTCGCTCTTCTTTCCATTATTCGGGCCGCCTGAACTGTCATCCGCCCGGTTTTCGGATGATCGCCCGCCCAATTTCGTCCTCATCTTTGCTGATGATCTTGGCTACGGTGACCTGAGCTGCTACGGCAACGAACTCATCCGTACGCCTCATCTCGATCAGATGGCCACTGACGGCATTCGTTTCACTTCCCTCTATTCCGTCTCGCCGGTCTGCAGCCCTTCCCGCGCCGGCCTGCTCACGGGCCGCTACCCCATCCGCATGGGCATCCACCATGTGTTCTTTCCGGAAAGCTGGACGGGAATGGCCCATTCAGAGATCACCATTGCCGAAGCGCTGAAAGAGGAGGGCTACGCCACCGGAATCTTCGGCAAGTGGCACCTCGGCCACCACTACCCCTACCTGCCCTTGCAGCAGGGTTTCGACGAATACTTCGGCATTCCATACAGCAATGATATGGAAGCAGTAGTGTATATGGAAGGTAATGAAGTCCTTACTCACGAGGTAGATCAGCGCTACACCACCAAAACCTACACGGAAAAGTCGCTGGAATTCATCGAAAAACACAAGGAGGAGCCTTTTTTCCTCTATTTGCCCCATTCCATGCCACACGTCCCGCTTTACGCCTCCGAGCAGTTTGCCGGCAAATCTCCCCGCGGCCTGTACGGCGATGTGATCGAAGAGATCGACTGGAGCGTGGGGCAGATCCTGCAAAAGCTGGAAGAAGAAGGCCTGGCGGAAAACACCGTCGTTCTCTTCACGAGCGATAACGGCCCCTGGCTGTGCTTCGGCCCCAATGGCGGCTCGGCCGGGCCGCTGAGAGAAGGCAAGCAGTTCACCTTCGAAGGCGGTATGCGGGTGCCCGGCATCATGCAGTGGAAAGGCCACATCCAACCCGGTCAGGAAAGGGACGATCTCGTCACCACCATGGACCTGCTGCCTACCTTCCTCACGCTGGCAGGCGCCTCCATACCCACCGACAGAGCGATCGACGGCAGGGATATCTCCGGGGAATTGCTGGCCGGCATTACCCTGGGGCCGCGTTCGCTGGCCTATTACCAAGATGGCGAACTGCGCGCCTACCGGCAGGGCGGCTGGAAGCTCAAGTTGCCCTATCCCGGCAATGAGTTTAAGCCTTGGAAATCCGCCGTTCCTGCCCACGACACCCTGCTGTTCAACCTGAAGGAAGACATAGGCGAGCAAAACAACCTGTACGCTACACATCCGGAAAAGGTGAAGGAACTGGTAGCCGCCATGCAGGCTTTCCAGAAAGGCCTCGGGCCGGTGCCGGAAGGCCTGACAGTCAGAGAACCGGCGGATGAGATCCATTATAAGCGGCAGGAAGAATGGCTCAAAGGGGGGAAAGGTAAAAGGTAAAATGATGAAGCCAGAAGGTAAAAGTGGGCGAAAGTATGGCTGCTCAGCCTTGCCATGAAGCCAGCAGCAGTAGCATAACCGGCTTCCTGGAAGTATTCACCCATGGTTTTCTCATCCAGGCCCAGGCGGGCGCAATGGAAAATTGCGCGCTGAGGGTGAGCTTCAGGCGGCGATTTTCCATCGCCGCCTGAAGCTTCTGCTGACAATTTAAGAATCTAAATGATATGAGAATGGTTTCCGGAAAGATGATAGCAGCCTAACGGCCGGTTACATCCTCCACCTGTACTGATCTTGTTAAAAAAACCGATGCGACAAATACCGGCCTGCATTTCCATAGCATTGTTCCTGGCTTCCTGCGCCAACCCACCGGAAGAAAAGCAGCCCTCCTCCCCTCCCCCCAACATCATCTTCATCATGGCCGATGACCTGGGCTACGGCGACCTGGGCAGCTACGGGCAGGAGGCCATTCCCACGCCCGAGCTGGACCGGCTGGCGGCGGAAGGCCTG
>CAYVVK010000936.1:0-2404 GCA_964454855.1 uncultured Phaeodactylibacter sp.
TGCTTTTGAAGCGCAGGACGATCTTGAGGTAATCCTCCCGTCCGGCCAGCATGCCGATGCGCCAGCCCGCCATATTGTGGGCCTTGCTCAGGGAATTCAGTTCCAGAGCTACCTCGCGGGCGCCGGGCACACTGAGTATGCTGTGCCGATGGTTGTTAAGAATGAACGCATAGGGGTTGTCGTTGACCAGCAGGATGCGGTGGCGGCGGGCGAAGGCCACCAGTTCTTCCAGGAACCCGGGCTGTGCCGGCGTTCCAGTCGGCATATTCGGGTAGTTGGCCCACATGATCTTTACGCGGCTGAGGTCCTGCCGGCTCAGGGCGTGCAGGTCGGGCAGCCAGCCGCGGCCTTCATCGAGGGGGTATTCCCGGATGGTAGCGCCGGCCAGGTTGGACACCGCCCGGTAGGCAGGATAACCGGGATTGGGCACCAATACTTCATCGCCGGCTTCCAGGAAGGCCATGGCGATGTGCATCAGGCCTTCTTTCGACCCCATGAGGGGCAGCACCTCCCCTTCCGGGTCAAGTGTGGTGTCGAACCATTGCTGATACCAGTCGGCAAAGGCCTGGCGCAGCTCCGGGATGCCGGTGTAGCTTTGATAACCGTGCACGTCGTTGTAATTGACGCGGCCGGCCAGTTCATCTACTACTTCCTGGGCGGGGGGCAGGTCGGGGCTGCCGATGCCCAGGTTGAGCACGGCCTTGCCTTCGGCCCGCATCCGGGCGATCTCCCGCAGCTTGGTGGAGAAGTAATATTCCTTTACTTCTCCCAGGCGGCTGGCAGGTTGGATGATAAGGGCGTTGTTCATTTCTGCTTTCCTGGTCATAGCTCCTTGCTTTTTATTAATCGTAGTGTTCTCCCTTCTTATATACGCCCAGTACCTTCAGCTTGTGGGTGAGGGGAAGAATCGCCTCTATGGCTTGCTGATAGCCGACTTTTCCTTCGGTGACAAAATCGACGTAGAACAAGTATTCCCAGGGATGGCCGATGATGGGCGCCGACTGTATCTTGGTCAAGTTGACGTTGTAGGCCGCCAATACGGCCAGTACCTTATAAAGGCTCCCCACGGTGTGGTCGACCGCGAAACTGAGTGAGACCTTCTCCATCTCTTCCGTATGGCCTTCCTGTTCGTTCTGCAATACCAGAAAGCGGGTGTGGTTCTTCTTATCGGTCTCGATGCTTTCCGCCAGTATTTCCATTTCGTATAGTTCCGCCGCCAGGCTACTGGCGATGGCGCCGATCCCTTTCAGGCCCTGTTCCCGGATGTTGCGGGCGCTGAGGGCCGTATCTGCCGTTTCTACAAGGCGGATGTGGGGGAAGGCGGTAAAAAATTCTCGGCACTGGGCGATGGCGATGGGATGGGAATGCACCTCATGCAGGTTCTCGATGCGTTCTCCGGGCAGGGCCATGAGATTCTGTTTGATGCGCAGGTAAACTTCTCCGGTAATGGAGAGGCTGGATCTGTTGAGCAGGTGGTAGTTGTGCATCAGGCTGCCGGCCAGGGTGTTCTCGATCGCCATCAGCCCCAGGTCGGCCTTCTCGCGGCCCTCCACCATCTCGATGAGGTCTTCAAAGGTATGGGCCGGAACGATCTCTATGGGGCCTTCCCGAAAGCAATGGCGGGCAGCGATCTCGTGGAAAGCACCAGCATACCCTTGTATGCTGATCCTCAGAGGAGCCGCGGGTTGGGCGGCGCTCGAACTACTTCCTGTTTCTGTGGTGATCATAATTTGTTGGTTTGGTAAAATCAAAAAGCCCCGCGTGGCGGGGCTTTCCTGTTTTTTGCTCGATTTTTTGCAATGGAAAAAGCCCCTTTATGGTGATCCATAAAAGAAATAAAAAAAGAAAAAGTTGTATTGGTTAGGGTACTTCATGTCAACGCTTCATTTGGCGTGTGCCGGCACAAAAAAAAAGTCCCGCTCTGCGGGACTTCCAAATTTTATCTTTTCAATTCAATGGACAAAATTCAGCAGCCCCTTATGGATGGCCATAAAAGAAAAAGCTGAAATAAAAAAAGTAACGATTGCCCATTTGAACTTGCATATTGTTCTTATTGCTGTTGCAAACGTAAAGATTTATTTCTTGCGGAACAAGCCCGATCTCTATATTTTTTCTGTTTTTTGCTTATCACTTAACATTTCTTCGTTTTCCGGGCTCATTTTTATCAAAAAACACAAGAATCGGGGCTTAAGCTTACAAAAATAATAACGAACGTTTGTTAGCCTGTTGCTTTGGCTTTCAGGTACCGAAACCTGGATACCGAACCTGCCTACTGTAAACTGCCTACTCCTCCCACCTCTACCTGGCTACCGCCTGGTAGACAGGTTCGCCACTGCCTTCGCCGAGGCTACGGCTGTCGATGAAGGCTACGGCGGGCGAGGACTGATCAAAGGCTCCTCCGCAC
>CAYVVK010000937.1:0-2138 GCA_964454855.1 uncultured Phaeodactylibacter sp.
GATGCCGTAGGCCAGAGAGACCATCCCTTCGCCTTCCTGCAGCCTGCCCAGGCCGCTTTCGCAGGCATTGAGTACTGCAAGTTCGGCCTGCAGGGGCAGCCCGAACAACTCGTAGGCGTGCAGGTAGCCGTCTTCGCTTTGTTCGCCAACCTCTTTGGCGAGCACCAGCCTCGACCGCAGGGGGTCATCGGGATTGGCGATGGCGTGGGTTCCGAAGTACAGCAGCCTGCCCTTGTGAATGTTGGCCTTAATGTTGGCCTCGGTAGCTTCCAGCCCCGTGTAGGCATGGTGCGCGAAGTTTCGCTGCAGGCGGCTGACGAGGCGCTGCGGCCAGGGCTGCCGGATGGTGCGCAGATAATCTTCGTCCACCGGCTCGAAGGTATCGAGCTGCGCCCGGTATTGCCGTTTGATCTCTTCCTCAAAGCCCGGGGCTACCGCGAAAATGGGCCCCTTTTCGCTTTTTTCCTCCTCGGAGAAGAGTGTGCTCAGAGACAGGGCGTAGGAGATGTTGTAATCGTAGATCAAAAAAGGAGCGGAGGGGCCACTGCCGGGCAGCGTTTCGAAATTCAGGTAGAACAAGGCGCCGGAGGGAATGATGGTAAGCCGGGAGCCACGTAAATGGCTTGCCAGCGGCTGCCAGAGTTGCCGGTAGAGCTTCCTGCCCGCCGTTTCGAGCAGCCGCTTATCTTGGGTGATGGCCTTCTGCTGCCAGTCCCGCACAGCTTCGTCCACCTCCTGCCGGCCGGAGAGGTGCAGCAGCCGGCAGCTGTCTTTTCGGATCAGGAGGGCGTAGTAAGCGGTGTCGTCCTGCATGTACCCGATCAGGTGGTGTCCCGGTTCGAGCCGGGCCTGTATGTCCGGGAGGGAGGGGATGGCGGTATTGAACTTCAGGGCGTGGTACCTGGGGTAATGCTGCAGCGTATGGGTAATATGGGCATTCAGTGCTTCCTTGCTGGCAAAGAGCTCCCGTTGAAGGGCCTCGGAACCGCCCATTTCCAGTAGCTGCTGATTGAGGCGGGTGATCTTTTTGCGGAGTGCCCGTTCGCGCTGCAGTACCGAATCGGGCAGGCCGGCGTAGGCTTTGATCCGGTTGTCGTCCTGCAGGTCGCGCAGCAGGGTTGCCCTGTTGTATTCCGAGAAGCGGTAGGCGGCCCGCAGGTAATCTTCCTCTCCCGTCTGTTGATAAAGGTGGTTGTAAATGCCGATATTCCGCCGGTATACCTCTGCATTGTCCTGGATCAGGACGCTCTTGGTATAAGGGTCGATGAATTGCTTTCTGAACTTATCGGAAAGCTCGAGGTAGGCACGGGAATACGCTTCAAAGCGGCGCAGGGCCTCTTCCTCGCCGGTGGCCTGGTATTTCCGGAAAAGGTAGCCGGTGTAATGGTTGAGGAGTTCCAGGGTGTTGGGAGACATGGGTTTGGCGGCGCTGCGTTCTTCCCGGAGCTGAATGCTACCGAGTGCCTCTTCAAAGCGGGCGTCGGCCTGTTGCCACAGGTTCTGTGCTGCGTAGATCAGCCCCTGCAGCGCCAGGTTCAGGGCGTATTCCGAGGACTGCTGCAGGCCCAGAGCCTCATGGATGCGGTTGGACTGCCGGAGGAGGGAGAAAGCTTTTTCCAATTTATCCTGATGGTAAAGGATATTGGCGTAACTGAAGTAGTGCACCGCCAGGGCGTAGTCATTTTCCGGCAGCTGGCCGGGCAGTATGGCATTGGCCCTCCGGATGTAGTGCAGGGCGGAGTCCAGCTGGTTGGTGCTCAGGAAGCAGGTAGCGGTATTTTCACAGTTGAACCCTTCCGGCAGGCTGCCGCTGTCGTAGTTTGCGCGGATCACCTTACGCCCTTTTTCCAGGTAGAATAAAGTGGTCTCATAATCCCCGGATGCTTCGCAGGTGATTCCGATGAGTTCATAGGGCCCGATGAGGGAATAGTGCCTGAGGCCGTACAGCCGCTCCCGGATGGCGATGCAGGCCCGCAGGTGATCTCGGGCCCGGCCGTAATCGCCCAGGTAGTAGTGGTATATGCCCAGGGAATAATAGGCCCCCGACGCTCCATCCTCATCGTCCATCGCCCTGTAGATCTGCAAGGCCTGCGCTGCGTAAGCCACAGCCCGTTCATAGTCTTCTTCCATACGCGCCA
>CAYVVK010000937.1:2148-2387 GCA_964454855.1 uncultured Phaeodactylibacter sp.
GGCTGCCTGATAGAGGAAGGCCAGGTTGTTGAGGCCGGTGGCTACTTCTTTAGACACTACCCCGAGTATCTTTTCGGCGATGGCCTTCCCTTTCAGGAAAAAGGTTTCGGCCTCATTCAGGCGGTTGGCGCGAAAATAGCAGGCGCCCATGCCGTTGTAGATGGTGCTGAATGCCAGCGCAGTAGTGTCCAATTCTTTCTGAAAAATATCGTATGCCCGATCGACATACCACAGGCTGG
>CAYVVK010000938.1:0-2384 GCA_964454855.1 uncultured Phaeodactylibacter sp.
GCATCGCCGCGTACAAGGCGGCCCTAAACCTCCTAAAATGTCCCTGCTCGAAAATCCTGTTAATTCTGTCCAAAACTACAAAGCTGCCGCTAGGCAGCCCAAACTGGACAGCGCCTTCGTATTGTTCTTATCAAAACTCTTCCAGGTTTTACAAACGCTGGAAGGTTACGGCCGCAATTGGCTGGGTACAATGCTCAGACATTTGGAATGTTCTTTTATCTAATCTTGAACCGATCCGGGTAGTAATCGATATTGTAGAAGGCGTGGTCCCAGACGAATACCTCATCGATGCCCCGTTCGTGGGCGGCATTAATGAAAAAATTGACGGCCTCCCGGTTTTCGGGCTTGCGCAGGCCTTTGAGGTCGTGGCAGAGCTGATAGTGGGAGAGCTCGATGTGGTTGATGCCGTATTCCACGGCCTTATCCAGGGTCTTCAACCCGTTCTCCCGGTGGCTGGAGAGGATGTTCCAGCCGCGGTAGGTATAAATACTGGAAACCTTTTTGGTGGTGGTTTTTTCGGGCTGGCAGGAGAGAGAGAAAACCAGTAGGAATAGCGATAAACGGATAAGTTTGTTTTCTTTTATTCTGGTTCACCGCGAAGGCGCTAAGGGCGAGAAGCAGATTCGGGCAGAAAAATCTTGGCGTTCTTGGCGACTTGGCGGTAAAAATGCTGAAGATCCACCTCCACCCCAGCGTCCGCGTGCGATTTACCATCGCGCTCGGACTTTAACCGCAGACGCTACTCCCTGAAAGCCTTACTTATAGCATCCGCCACCATCCTATGCCCCTCTGCGGTCAGGTGAATGCCATCCCCGGATAAGCGTTCCCATTCCGGCAAAAGCAAAGTGTAGACATCAATAAAGGCACACTCTTCCGCTTCGGCCACTTTCCGAAAGGCTTCCTGCAGGTAGGCCACCCGTTCCGCCCCACCATCGTATTTGTCCGGCATCCCCTCATCTTTTCCAAAAGGCGGAGGAGAAATGATATGGATGGCCGGCTGATGGTTCCGGCAAACCGGATGAACTTTGATCTTTTCGATCAGGGCCCTCATGTTTTCCGGTATCTGCTCCAGGCTGCCGGCATAAGCAGCCTTACAATCATTGGTCCCCAGGAGGATGAGGATGTCATCGATGCGGCCCAATTCTTTTTCGCCCCGGCGCAGATAAGCGTCCACATTGCGCAGGGTATTCAGGCCCGGGCTTCCCAGGTTGTCGAAGCCTATGGTATTGCCGGATACGGAGGTGTTATATATGTAGTCTTCTGGGCGGAATTCCCGAAGCTGGTTTACCCAGCCTTCCTCCGCATCTCCGTTGGAATCGCCGATGGCGAGGATGCGCCGGGCGCGGACGGGCTGTAAGGCCGGCTCGAGCACCATTTCATGGCCGCCTTCGAAAACCGTCAGCCGGAGATCCTTGTACAACTTGCGAAGATGTATCAGCCGATCGCCCAGGTACTGCCGGGGTTCCGGAATATAGGGCTCGTTGGTGCGCTGCGCCAGCAGGTAGTTGAGTGTGCTATCGGAAACGGTGGCCTTCCGCCCCGCCCCCCAGTCGTAGGCTACTTTGTTGTAAAAACGGACCGACTGGCTGATGGGCACCGAACCGGTATAGCCATCGTGAATGCCGCAGAAAATGTGCAGGCGGCTGCCCTGGCGCTTTTCCAGGGGCGTTTCCCAGAAGAAGGGCGAGCGGCGGCGGGCCTCTTCTGCATTCAGCACCGAATCTTTACTTTCCGTGGCGGCGAGGATATGATCCGCATATTTCAAGCCGCGGCTTTTGCACGGCCAGTACCATTCCTCCAGATTACTGATGGGCACCCAGGCGGAGAAGCTGCGGATGGGGTGCCGGCTTTTCATGTACATCATCAGGCTGGCGTAGCCGCCTCCGCTGGCACCGATGAGATGGATCTCGCTGGTGTCTACATTGCCGTTCTCGATGGCATAACTCACCGCATCCTCCAGGTCGGAGATCACCAGTTCGCTGCCGCAGGCCTCCGGGCGGGTATTGGGGCCACGAAAATCGGGGTGGATGTAGTTCCAGCCTTCCTTCAGGATTTCCGCCAGCAATCGGTCGCCCTGCGCATAATTGCCGCTCCAGGTATGGAGGCTGACGACCAGCGGTTGTGGTGCTTTCTTCGGGCTGGCGTAGAAATAGGCTTTTTGATAAGTAGAATCCGCAGAGGAAGGAATGAATACCCGGGAAACTTCCTCCGGCCAGTTTTCGCCGCGGGGGTCGTCCCATTCGGGGGGCTGCTGAGCATGTGTGTCCATGCAGATAAAGATAAGGGTTGCTATGAGATATATTTGTAATTGGTATGGCATGTTTGTTTTGGTTGTGCCAGCGGCGGAGCTTGCCGCGAGGCGATTCCAACTCGCCCCGCGGCTT
>CAYVVK010000939.1:0-2372 GCA_964454855.1 uncultured Phaeodactylibacter sp.
CCGGGTCGGCAATGCGGTAGCGGGCGCCGGAGCGGGTGCTGGCCACCCAGTGTAAACCGATGCTGGCCTTGCCGCCGATATTATCCTTATCAATGCGGTACAGCAGCTTCCGCCCTTTGTGGTAGAGGAAGCGGACATACTTCCCATTGCCCACCTTTTTACAGAGCAGTATGAAACCTTTGCCGAAAAAATCCTCCGGGCATTTGCCGCGCGGGTCGAAGTCCGGCCCGCCGGCCTGCCAGTCGGCCTGCAGGTCGGAACGGATGACCTGGTGTTCAATAGCCGGGCTGCTGGCCTTGAGGGTAGGCGGCGGCGCGTGCACAACCGGCGGCAGTGCAAAGTACAGGAGTGTGACGGCCAGCAGGCCGATGAATAAGAGCATGGAAGCGCGTAGCGCGTTCCCGGATGCAGGAACGTTGTGGATCATGGTGTTTGAATTTTATGGTGAAGTAAATAAGTGACTGTGCGAAAGTGGTTTACTCGTACCGCTTCGCCCGCGGAGCGCCGGAAGCTTTATCTCCGGATTTCCGGGGTGGATTGTTACAAGGTTAAATTGTTGGTGCCTGGGCAGTTGTAGTTTGCCTGTACTGCTTTGACAGCGGAGCCTGGGTGCTTTGTTTCCGGGCTTCTGAGCTGATTGTTAAACATAGCGATACCCGGCCCGGCAGCCTGTCCGGTTAATCGCCTTTGTGCCCGCTTCAGGCCGGGTGGAAGCACGGCGCCAATAATTTTAGGTTGGTAAGCAAGTTGAAATGTGACAGCCGCCGGGAAAGCCAGGCGGATTTATACACCCCGTTCTGCAAAAAGTAGCGCTTACTTTTTGTAATTTGTCGATCGTGAGTTATTGACTTGATGACACAAATATAGCATAACAAAATCACGAAAGCAACATTAAATGATACTTTTGTGACAAAAAATGTCATATTTTTTAAGCCACAATGCATTTAAAACACAATATCAGATACTTAAGAAAGAATAACGGCTTATCTCAGGAAGAGCTGGCCGACCGCGTCGGTAAAGCCAAAAATAACATCAGCAGCTACGAGAATGGCAGAAGCACCCCTCCCCTAGAAACTCTGCTTAAAATGTGTGACACTTTCGAAGTCAGCCTCGACGAACTGGTCAACAAAAACCTACTTAAGGAAGAACTCACCCGGGAAAGCCCCTCCGAGCCCGCCGACAAAATTCAGGCCCTCCACACCCACCTCCTTATCCACCACATCAAAAACCTGGCGCGGGAGATCAGAGAATTGAATGAGGAGCGCTACCGGGAGCTGGGGCTGGAGGAGCTGGTTCGGGGGCTGGGCCATTATCTGCGGGAGGAGGAGGGATGAGCAGGTGCGGGAAAAATCACATGAAAAAAGAAGCAACCCTTTTGGAATAAATGGAAAATCCACAAATTGAGCCCATCATCCGGAACCATTGTTTGTGGTGGCCGGATCTTTTTCTGCCCGTCAGATAGGCTGTTTAGTGCAACTGTTGCTTTTTCTTTCCGTACACATATACCGGCACAGGCAGTATTTGCCTGCTGGTGATTGGTTTGATGGCCTTGGCGGAGTGGGTGCCTGGGCTTGGCTCTGCCCACAAGCGCCTGCTGCTCCAAAAAAATGGAAGAAGCCGCCGAAGAGTTGAAAGAAAGTAAGCCGGGGGGCTACCGGCGGCTGAAGCTGGAGAAGTTGATTCGGAAGGGGCGGGGGTGAAGCCGGCAGTCTCTGTGCCTAAGAGCATCCCCCTCGCTGTTTCCCGATTACAAACGGTTATAAACGTTTGTAGCCGTTTGTAAACGGGTTTTTTATTTAAGGTAATCTCTCCGGAAATCAGGCGGCCACATTGTGCCGAATGAGGAAAAGGGTTATTTTGGGGGGCAGACATATGGGTGTATCCGCTATTTTTGTTCGGATGCAAAGATGTTCGCTTCCACCAAAAAAGTAAAAAGACAAAAAAAGACAAATGTTAGGCAATCCACATGCAACTAGTAAATATGCAATAATTACAGCATTCATTGCTGCTCTTTGATAAGAAAATATAGAATATACCTGATAAGATAAATTGAAGCAAATAGGTTTAATTACCAAAGCTAAAATTTTAAACATGAATGGATCAAATTCAGACAATGAAGATAAAGCGAAAGGAGGAGGTTATTTCTGGTATAAAATTATGACAGCGATAGTAGTTGGATTTATGGCAGGTTATAAGGTAAATGAAAAATTAATTGAAAAATTGGATGGAGGTGTAATATTTGGAACAAGTAAGAAAGAAATACGAGAGAAATATGTGACTAAAGAGGCTTATGATTCTATAAAAAACATGCTTGATAGGGTGGTGTATTAAATGCGTTGATTAGGCTGCAACCGCATCGGAAAATTTGCCGT
>CAYVVK010000940.1:0-2366 GCA_964454855.1 uncultured Phaeodactylibacter sp.
AAACAAAGCCGTACGGCTCATTAAGTGAGCACTGGCCGTGCATTCCATTCTGACGTGTAGAGAACATAGAAAAAACCCGAGGGTAGGCGCAAATCTTAGAATGGGGAATGGGAAATCGGAAGTCGGAAGTGGGAAGCAGGAAGTGGGGAATGATGCAGATTTTGGATTTAGCGCATCAAGCAGGGCTGCAGGTAAAAGGCCCAGGAGCTGGGCACTGCTCAATATGCCAGCAGGGCAAAACAGCCAAGAGCAGGACGCAAATCCGAAATCTTAGATCCCTCAATCGCTCAATCCTCAATAGGGTTGATTTAAGCATTTCGGATTTGGCGCCTCAGGCAGGGCTGCAGGAAAGAAGCTCAGGGCCTGCGCTCCGCTCGATGTGGAGAACACGGATTCGCCTACGGTAAATTTACGGGTTTTCCAAGGGCTGAGCCTGGATAAATAATTCGAGCTTGCCTTTAGGATTACTCATATTCTTTTTTGTAAGCCGGCAAACACCAGGGCCCAAATTTTTCTTCCAGGTATGGGTTTTAATCTTATTTTTTTTATACTCGCCGTTCTCGCACCACACAATAACCCATACTTTCTTGTTAGGAAGACAAAAACGCCTGTCCCGGAAACTTCTCGTATGAAAACAAGGAGTTTTAAACAGGGCTCCAATTATTCTGTAAATCCATTAATTACTAAATCGCTTTTTATGAAATTTTTTACAACTCTCATTGCTACACTGCTGCTGGCAGTGGGCTCCCTGTCTGCACAGGTAGTACTCGTCAACTCTCCCGAAGAAATCGCCGGCAGCTATGATTTCAGCCAAACCGATGGCACCTGGGGAGCGGACCTGCTTTCCGATTCCTGGACCGCCGATGCCGAATTTGTCGATGACGGCGTGGAAATCAATACCAACGGCTGCGAAGAGGTGATGAACGACCTCACCGGAAAGATCGCCCTGATAGACCGGGGTGCCTGTGCCTTCAGCGCCAAGGCTTTCAATGCTCAGGAGGCAGGGGCCATTGGCGTCATCATCTTCAATAATGACCCGGAAGGAGGTTTGGTTACCATGTCACCCAGTGATTTTGCCGACCAAGTTACCATACCCGTGGTTTTCCTGCTCTATGAAGACGGGCAGGCTATCCGCACTGCCCTGGAGTTCGGCCCGGTCAATATCACCATTGGCAACCCGATGTATGACAATAACATCAGCCTCAATGACACCAGCGTTATTAATGCCCCGCTGGGTATTGTTCCTCTTTCCCAGGTGGAGGGCGGCGGCTTCGTCGTCAATCCCGGCGCTGTGGTATCCAACCCCGGCCTCAACGCCGCTTCCGGAATAACCTTAAACGCCGAGATCCAGCATGTTTCTTTCGAGGGAGAGTCCACGGAAGTATACAGTGAATCCGCTCCGCTGATGTCTCCGGTCGACCCGGATACTTCTTCCGGCCTGGTAGTGCTGCCAGCCTACGAACCTACAGCCGGCCTGGGCCAGTACGAAATTAACTACACCATCACTTCCGACAGTGCCGACCAGTTTGTGTTCGACAACAGCCTCACCACCAACTTTACGGTGAGTGAGAACCTCTACGGCCGCGGCAGTTGGAACCCGAACACCGGCAACCCCACTGTGACGAGTGCTTATACCATCGCTGGTGGCGGGGACATCGAGTTTTTCAATATCCTGAACATTCCTAATGGAGAAGGCGCCGTGATCGACAGCGTAGTATTCTACTGCTCCACCAACGCCGCCAGCCTGGCCGGCATCACCGTAGAGAGCTATGTGTACGAGTGGAACGACCTCAACGAAGATACCCTCCTGACGAATGACGAGCTGAGCATCGCCGGCCTCGCCCCCTACACTTTCCCGGCCGAGGAAACGGCAACTGCCGCTACCCTGCGCCTGCCTTACCTCGATTTCACCACCTTCGAGGAGACAGGCGTGCCCATCACGGAAAACAACAAGAAGTACGTCATCGGCGTGCGCTACCTGGGCGAAGAACTGGTATTCTTTGGCTTTGATGAGTCTTATGATTATACTCAGTATCAGAACTACCAGTTGGCCACTGGTGCTTTCACCGATCTCGATTACGGTTACCTGGGCGTCAGCACCTTCAATGACCTTCTACCAGATGTGGAATCAGCCTTTTTCTTTGGCGCCGTTTCCGGCGCCATCTCCACCGGCGTGATCCTCTCCGGCCTGCCTTCCTCCACCGAGGAAGTGGTTGGCCCGGAAGTCTTCGAAATGGAGATCTTCCCCAACCCGGCCACCGAGCAGATCACCACCAATATCCAGTTTAAGGAGAAAACCTCCTTCGTGGATTACCGCATCACCGATGCTTCCGGCCGCCTGATCTTCAATCAGCGCGACATGGACG
>CAYVVK010000941.1:0-1043 GCA_964454855.1 uncultured Phaeodactylibacter sp.
TAAGGCCCAGCACCTGCCGCACCAGGTCGAAGGCGCCCTGCAGGGAGAAGAGGTTCTCGGGTATGGTGATGCTCAATGGGCCTAGTGCGCCGGTAAGCCACTGGAAGAGGCCGCCCAGCAGGTGGTCCCAGATGTTGCTGAAGAAATTGTTAATGCCCTGCGAAAGGCCGGAGATCAGGTTGCCCAGGAAGCCGATCGGGTCAGCAATGATGGCCTTGATGGCCGCCACGGCAGCCGAGATAAGGCCGAGTATCACATTCTTGATCTCCCGGATCACCTCGATGACCTTCTTTGCGAAGCCGATGGCCATGTCGATCAGGCCCTGGTTGGCGGCCTTCATCTCTTCGATGCGGGCGTCTACGGCTTCCAGGCTTTCTTTGTATCGGTTAGACAGGCTGGTGATCAGTTCGTCCTGCTTGCTCTCCACATCGCTCTCCAGGCTGTCGAATTTCGATTGGACGTCTTCCGCCGCTTCCTGCCCGACGGACTGCAGGTTTTCGGGCAACGCCGCCACGTAATCGGCCACTTCCTGCCGCCCTTCGGTAATGCGCAGCTGCGCCTCGTTGAGCTTGTCGGCTACATTCTGGGCAATGTCGGTCAGTACACCATCCATGATCTGTATGTACAGATCACGGCCCTCCATGAAGAAAGCGTTGACCTCATCGGGCAGGCCGGTAAAGACATCCCCTACCCGGCGGGCAAAGCCGGTAATGCCGCCGTAGCGCTCGTCTTTATAATCGTCCATCTTTCGCTCGACGTAACTTTCGAAGCGCTCCCCCGCATCGGCCTCGCCGGCATCGAAATCGGCTTCTACTTTAGCGTCCAGGTTTTCAAGGATGCCTTCCACATCGGTTTTTGTCCTCTCGAAGATGGCGTTGATGTCATTGGCCACCTGAGCGCGCTCGGCATTGTCTTCGCTCATGGTTTCCTGCTGGCGGGCTTCCACCTCACCGAGCAGGCCTTCCCGCTGGCCGTGCATGCCCTCCAGTTGGCTGGCGCTCTCGCTCTGGGCTTCTTCACGGGCGCTGCTCAGCGTTTCTCCC
>CAYVVK010000941.1:1053-2364 GCA_964454855.1 uncultured Phaeodactylibacter sp.
GAGGAAGTCCGGCTCATTGGAGCGCGCCAGTTGCTCGTCTGTAACCTCCTCTTCGGCGAATACATCGTCCACCTCCTGCATGTTCTCCTGCAGGGGCCGGCTTACTTCCGACTCTCCTCTGGGCGGCGGCATGGCGCCGGATGCTCCTATGCTGCCCGGTGGTGGCCCTGCCTGTTCAGGCTGCAAGGGACTGGTTTCCCGCTCCGGCACGCTGTTTTCATCCGGCTCTTTTTCGGTCGCCTGCTCGATACTGCCGGCGGCGTTTTCCTTTTCGACAGCCGCCTGGCTGGATGCCGCGCTTTTGACCGTATCCATTTCGTTGCTTTCCGCAAAATCATCGGCTTCCTCCTCGTTCTTCGGCAAGATGCGCTCGATCTGCTCCAGCAGCAGGCTCTTGAATTTTTCAGCATCGAATTTGCCCTTGTCCTCCGCACCCTGGTTCATCTCTTCCACCTGCCCGGCCTGGGCGATGCTCAGCCGCTCATTATCCGGCGATGGCGCTGCCGACTGTGCTCCGGCGGATGCCTGTTCCGCCGGCTGATGACTTTTCTGCCTGCGGGCTGTCTTATCGAGATTTTCTTGAGTTTGCTGGAAGGCAGGGTTCTCCTCCGGGCTGCGGGGATAGGGGGGCTCTTTCTCAACCTCTTCCTCAACCTTAGCCTCCTTGCCCTTTTCAGGCTTAACTTCTCCCCCTTCGCCGCTCTCCGGTGAAGCAGGAGCTTCGGCCGTTTCCGGAGGCACATTTTCATCTGTTTCAGTTTCTACGGTTTCCGGGCTGGTATCGGGCGTTTCACTTTCGGGTGCAGGAGCTGTAGCTTCTTTTTTCGGCGATACCGCGCCCTGCTGAATGGTATGGGTGAGTTCGTGCGCCAGCAAACCTTCTCCTTCCGGTGTATCCGGGCGGAACTTGTTCTTGTTGAAGAAAACATCCTTGCCTACTGTAAAGGCCTGGGCGTTCAGGGATTGGCTCATTTCTTCGGCCCGGCTATCGGTATGTACGCGTACCTCGCTGAAATCGGCGCCAAAACCACTTTCCATGCGCGCCTGTACGGGATCGTCCAGCTTGCTGCCCTGCCCTTTGGCAGAGTTTAAGCGGCCGGAGAGGCCGGGCTCAGCGAAAGCACCTCCACCGGCGGTTCTTTTTTGCACCTTGGCCTGCAACTCCTCTTCCCTGTCCGCCGTAGCTTTGGCAAAGGCGGGTTCTTCGCCGGTTTCCTGGCGCTGTACTTTTGCCTGAAGCTCTTCTTCCTCCGTACTTTCCTGGCGTTGTACTTTCGCCTGAAGCTCTTCTTCCTCCGTACTTTCCTGGCG
>CAYVVK010000942.1:0-2361 GCA_964454855.1 uncultured Phaeodactylibacter sp.
GTGCTTTGATGTAGTGGGCTGCATCGGCCTCCATGCTGCCGCCGATCTCGCCGATCATGACGATGCCCTCGGTTTCGGGGTCGTTCATCAGCATCTCGACGGCCTCTTTGGTGGTGGTGCCTACGATGGGGTCACCGCCGATGCCGATGCAGGTCGACTGGCCCATGCCGGCCTTGGTGACCTGGTCGACGGCTTCGTAGGTCAGGGTGCCGGAACGGGAGACGATGCCGATCTTACCTTTTTTGTGGATGAAGCCCGGCATGATGCCGCATTTGGCCTCTCCCGGCGTGATGACGCCCGGGCAGTTGGGGCCCACGAGGTGGGTATCGCGCTTGTCGAGGTAGGCTTTTACCTTTACCATGTCCTGTACAGGAATGCCCTCCGTGATGCAGATGATCACCTTGATGCCGGCTTCGGCGGCTTCCATGATGGCGTCGGCGGCGAAGGCCGGCGGCACGAAGATGACGGAAGTGTCGGCGCCGACATTCTTCACGGCATCCGCCACGGTGTTGAAAACGGGCTTGCCGAGGTGTTCCTGGCCGCCCTTTCCGGGGGTAACCCCGCCTACCACATTGGTTCCATACTCTATCATCTGTTCAGCGTGAAAGCTGCCTTCCTTGCCCGTAAAACCCTGGACAATCACTCTGGAGTCCTTATTGACGAGAACTGACATAGTTGTTTTTTATGCTGTTTTAAAGTTGATGTTTCGGTGTAAAGGTGTATCGGTTTTACGGCCCCAACCCACGAGTCACGCCTGCCTGCCGAAGCCTCGGCGAAGGCAGGAATCACGAATCCCTACTCATCCGCAATAATGAACACCTCCTCATCCTTCTTCTTCATGTAGTACTGTTCGCGGGCGAACTTCTCCTTGTTGATCTCCAGGTCGAGGCGGTCCTGCTTGGCCTCTTCGATCTTGCGCGTGTAGGTTTCCTTGTCCTCTTCCATCTGGTCGACGGTGTTCTGCAGTTGCCACTGCGTCAGGAAATCGTGCTTGTCAAAGAAGATCATCCAGGCAAAGAATACCGTTAGCACCAGGAAATACTTGTTCCGGAGCGGTTTCGGGATCTGGTCGATCAACGATTGAAGCGGGTTGCGTCCTGCCATGAGCGAAAATTTTTCATTAAATACCTCTGGACAGCCAAGTTATCAATAAATATCGATATGGGGAGCTGGCCAAATCCTAAATCTCTAAATCCTAAATAGCGTCATTCAGGATCGAGGATGTCCTCCTTCGCCATTTCAATAACCATTGGGCCGACACTCAGCCTGAAAAATTCCGCCTTCTCGAAGCGTAGCGAAGAGCCGCCCAATACGGGCCCGTCTGGGTATGGCCGCCTTCCGACTTTCCGCCTTCCGCCTTCCACTTTCCGCCAAGGCTACGGCGGGCAAAGACTGCCCACCAAGACACCTATCCCAAAAGCGCCTTTCCCGGATAAGCACCGGCATCCGCCAGTTCCTCCTCGATGCGCAGCAGTTGGTTGTACTTGGCGACCCGGTCGGAGCGGGAAGCGGAGCCTGTCTTGATCTGTCCGGTATTGAGGGCCACGGCCAGGTCGGCGATGGTTGTATCTTCGGTTTCGCCGGAACGATGGCTCATCACACAGGTAAATCCGTGGCGGGTGGCCAGGTGTACGGCGTCTATGGTTTCGGTAAGGGTTCCGATCTGGTTGACCTTGATGAGTATGGAATTGGCGACATTTTCGTCAATGCCTTTTTGAAGCCGTTCCACATTGGTCACAAAGAGGTCGTCGCCCACCAACTGCACCCGTTTGCCGATGGAGGTATTGAGATCTTTCCAGCCGCTCCAATCGTCCTCGTGCAGGGCATCCTCCAAGGAGAAGATGGGGTATTTATTAACCCAGTCTTTCCAGTAGCTGACCATTTCGGAGCTCGTGAGCTTATCGCCCGTCGATTTATGGAAGTGGTATACTTTTTCCTCTTCATTGTAGAATTCGGAAGCGGCGGCATCCATAGCGATGACGATGTCTTCGCCCGGTTTGTAGCCGGCGGCCTCGATGGCCTTCAGCACGGTTTCTATGGCCTCCTGGTTGGATTTGATGTTGGGGGCAAAGCCGCCCTCATCGCCTACGTTGGTGGAATAGCCTTTGTCTTTGAGCACCTTTTTGAGGTGGTGGAAGATCTCCACGCCCATGCGCAGGCCTTCGGAGAAGAATTCAGCGCCTACGGGCATGATCATGAATTCCTGGAAGTCGATGCTGTTGTCGGCATGAGAGCCTCCGTTGAGGATGTTCATCATGGGTACCGGCAGCAGGTGGGCATTGGCGCCGCCCAGATAGCGGTACAGGGGCTGCACGGTGGCTTCGGCAGCGGCCTTGGCCACGGCCAGGGAAACGCCGATGG
>CAYVVK010000943.1:0-2357 GCA_964454855.1 uncultured Phaeodactylibacter sp.
CTGCAGGATGCGGAAGGAAAGTACGGCGAAGGCCAGGATCAGCAAGCCTATGCCCGGCAGGAAAACCGGCAGCCCATAGGCCCATTCGAGCGTAGCCAGGGCGATGACGAAAAGGCCGGCCAGGGCCAGGGCTACTTTGAAGAAAGCGAAAGTGGTGTATGGTTTGTGTTGCATAGGCTTAGCGGGCAAATACAGTGCCCTTGCTATGATTTTTATGGTTCTTTGACAGATCCTGTGTTTCAAAGACAGTACTTCCCGCGGAATCCTTGCTCCTTCATGTCGCATTGATTTCGCGGGAAGCACTGTCCACAAGATTTGTCAAAGAAGGATTTTTATCTAACTTGCCGCCCCATGGGAAGCATTAAACGACAAGGTATCGGCTCGGGTATTTTTATGTACATCGGGTTGATCGTTGGGTTTATCAACAATTCACTGTTGTTCCCCCGATACGTCGGTGAAGAAGTACTGGGGTTTACCCAATGGCTGTTCGAGCTGGCCGGCTTGTTCATCATGCTGGCGAACTTTGCCAGCAATGCGGCCATCATCCGGTTCTTCCCTTATTTCCGGGACAAGAGCCGGCAGCACGAAGGTTTCCTCGGCTTCCTCTTTCTCGTGCGCACAGCCGGTATACTTTTTACCGTGCTTGTTATTTTTCTGGCCAAAGGCCTCATTCTCGACATTTACAGCCAGGAACAAAGCCAGTACTACATAGAAAAATACTACCTGCTCCTGATCGTGGTGCTTGCACTTATCTCCTACCTGGAATTGCTGGAACACTACCTCGCCGCGCTCATGCGGCCCCGCATACCCACTTTTTTCCGGGATGTATTCGGGCGCCTGACGGCCATGGCGCTTATCCTGCTGTACTTTTTCGGGGCCATCAGCCTGGAGGAGTTCATCATGCTCTACGCGTGGCGCTTCGCTTTGAGCGTGCTGGGGCTTATTGCTTTTACCTGGTACATTGGAGAGCTGCACCTTAAATTAGGCTTCTCCATTTTCCGAAAGCCTGTCTTTAAAGAGATCGCTAGTTATAGTTTTTACTCCATTTTTGCAACCCTGGGTAGTAAAATCACCACAAAGATCGACATTTTAATGATACCTTCCCTGCTCAACTTCTCACTGGGAGGTATTTACGTGGTCTATTCGTTCTTTGCCTCTGTCATTCTGCTGCCCCATCAGGGCATCTCCAAGATCGCTTCCCCCATTCTTGCCGATGCCTGGAAACGGGAAGCTTTCGACGAGATCCGGCAGTTGTACAGCCGAACCGCTCTTAATAATTTTGCTGCCGGCATGCTCATTTTCGTAGGCATCGCCATCAACCTGGACAACATCGTGGCCATTCTCGGGCCGCAGTTCGAAACCGGTAAATACGTTGCCATCTTACTGGGGCTGGGCCAGTTGTCTCATGCCGCCAATGGATACAACGGCCTGCTCATCAATTATTCCCCTCAGTTTCGGTACGACCTCTATTTCAAGATCGTCACGGCCGTGATCACGGTGGCCACCAATTATCTGTTTATCTCTGCATTCGGCATTATCGGAGCCGCTGCCGCCACCGCTCTGACCATTCTTATGATCAACACTTTCATACAGGTGTTCCTGTATCGCCATTACCAGATGCATCCCTTTTCCCGGAATATGCTCTACGTGATCGGTGCAGGCATAGCCTGCCTCCTGTTAAATTTCTTCATCCCGGTGATACGGCAGCATTTCGCGATCGACCTGCTCGTGCGTTCTTCCGTAGCTACGCTCCTTTATGCCGCCCTGATCATCGGGCTGCGCATTGCGCCTGACGTAGCCGACTTCTTCTGGGAAATAGCCGGGAAATTCAGAAAAGGCCAATAGGCGGCTATTCACTACCTCTTATGCTTCTTCTCCGCCACCATGAGAAAGTAATTAAAGATCCGCCCTTCCTTCAAACACAGCGTATGCTCTACATTCAGCCCATGCTCCTCCAGCATCGCCTGGTATTCCTTCAGGCTGTACTGCTGAGGGTGCAGCACATCTCCCGGCAGCCACCGGAACAGCTTTTTCAGAAAGGCGCTATTATGGGCATCCACTGAAAGGAAAAGGCGCCCGCCAGGCTTCAGGCTTCCGGCCAGCACCTGCAGGCAAGGGTTCAGCCTGGCGACGTGGTTAATGGCGTTGAGGCAGAAGATACTGTCGTAAGGGGCTGCCGGCCGGAAATCTTCCAGGGGTTGAGCAAAGAACTGTACGTGAGGATAACGGGCCGGCTCAAAATGGGGCAGGCTTTTTCGGTACTGCTTCAGTAAGGGGTCTACGGCATCCACTTCCTGCTCCTGCAGAATGATGAAGATGCCGGCCGGGCCGCAGCCCGCATCCAGTATACGCTCTCC
>CAYVVK010000944.1:0-2350 GCA_964454855.1 uncultured Phaeodactylibacter sp.
TACAATTTTCATAAGCACAACCAAAGTCTGTAAAATTCCGTATTTTCACCCTCGAACACCAATTACCACTCCATGGAAGGCTGGCAGGAAATACTGATCTACACGCTCGCAGGCTACACGGCCCTCTGCCTGATCTTTTACTTTTTACAAGATTACTTCTTCTTCCGCCCGGAGATCCTGCCCCGCCATTTCGAGTATCGCTACCCCTTCCCCTTCGATGAAGTGGACTTCGAAATGGAAGACGGCGGCTACATCAACGGCCTGCACTTCCGGGTGCCCAACTCCAAAGGCGTGGTTTTTTACCTCAAGGGCAATTCGCGCAGCCTCAAGGGCTGGGGAAAGTTCGCCAAAGACTTTGTCAGCAAAGGTTATGACTTTTTTATGATCGACTACCGGGGCTTCGGCAAGAGCTCCGGAAAACGCACCGAGGCCACGCTCTACAACGATGCCCAGACGGTGTACAAGTGGCTGAGCAGCCAGTACGCCGAGGAAGACATCATCGTGTACGGCCGTTCGCTGGGTAGCGGCATCGCCGCGCGCGTCGCTTCCTGGAACAAGCCCAAAATGCTCATCCTCGACTCTCCCTACTACAGCTTCCTCTATCAGGTGGAGCGCTACGGCTTCTGGCTGCCGATGAGATGGCTGCTGCGCTATCAGATCCGCACCGACCAGTTCATCACCAAGGTGGAGTGCCCCATCTTCATCCTGCACGGCACCAAAGACCGGCTGATCTCCTTCCGCCAGAGCCGGATGCTGCTGGAGGCAGCGCCCAGTGCCGAACTCATCCCCATTGAAGGAGGCGGGCACAATGACCTGCCGGGCTATCCGGAATACCACGACCATTTGTACGACATTCTGCACGATGAGGCCTTGTACCGCCGTTTGCTGCTGGGATTGCAGGAAGTGGCGTAGTTCAGAGAACATGCTTTTACATATAGGCAGACAGATTTAGTTTACTTATAATGCTTCGGAAGCAGAGCCTGAAGCGCTTTGTTCTCAGGCGTTCCGAGAAGATTGTTGAGCATGGCGAAACCCGCCCCGGTACGGGCTCGTTTGGGTATGGGCTACATTGTCATATTGTTCTGGCCGCCTACTTAACGGGGGGCTGGCCGTGTTGGGTGGGTAATTTTTAATTCTTGATTCTTGATTTGCCGGCCTGGAAACTTTGGAATGGAGAACAAACCGGCTTCGGCCGGGATATTGCGGGATTTGTCGGAATGATGATGCTGATTTGCCAGGAAAAGAGTGTATTTTTAGACAAAGGCCCGGCATATGGAATGGACTACACTAATCGCAATCCTAAGCGCACTGGCGGTGGGCCATGCGTTATTTCTCGCCGTTTACCTCTGGCAGTTTGCCGGCGGACGGCGGCTCCCCAACCGTTTGCTGTCTCTTTTACTCCTTGCTCTGGCCCTTCGCATAGGCAAGTCCGTTATCCTCTCTCTTTTCCCGGACGCCAATGATGCCTGGCCGGGCATAGCGCTGGTGGGCCTGATGGCCATCGGCCCCTTCCTGTGGATGTATGTCCGTTCGGCCAGCAACTCCGGCTGGCAATGGGGGGCGGCACATGCCCTGCACTTCCTGCCCGCCCTGCTGATCGCCGTACTGATCCCTTTTTTGACCGGCCGATGGTTCTTCTGGGCCTATGTGCTGGGCAATACGCATATGCTGGCCTACGGGCTGGCAGGCTGGTGGGAAACCCTAAGAAAGCGGGAACAGCTGTCGGATACCCCGCGACAGTGGTTGAGCGTCCTCTGTCTCGGGCTCAGTTTCATCTGGCTGGTTTTCACCTCCCAGCTATTCACCTACAGCCAGTGGGTGTATGTAGCGGTGACCGGCGTAGCCGCCGCTGCGCTATACGGGCTCAGCTTCTGGGTATTGCGCCGGGGACGCAGCCTGCACCCCAAAGAGAGCAGCCTGCAACCCGGAGAAGCAGAAGTGAGCGCTATCGGGCGCCGCATCCGGCAGCTGTTCCTGCGTGAAAAGCTCTATACCGATTCCAACCTCACCGTAAGCAAGCTGGCCGGCCGACTGCGCGAACCTTCCTACCTCGTCTCCAAGGCCATCAATGTGTACTTCGAAAAGTCTTTCCCGGAGCTGCTGCACGAATACCGGATTGAGGAGGCCCGGCGCCTGCTGAAAGCCCCGGAGGCCAGCCACCTGAGCATCGAGGCCATCGCCTATGATTCGGGCTTCAATTCACTTTCTGCCTTCTACAGCGCTTTTAAGAAGATCAACCAGCAGACACCAGCGGAGTACCGGAGGCAGTTTGCAGTGGGCAGTGGGCAGTAGGCAGTGAGCAGTGGGCAGTGAGCAGTGGGCAGTGGGCAGTTTGCAGTGGGCAGTGGGC
>CAYVVK010000945.1:0-2348 GCA_964454855.1 uncultured Phaeodactylibacter sp.
CAGCCATAGGAAAACGTGACACAATAGCGCGGCAAGCTGCGTAGCAGCGACAGAACTGTGAATGCGGAGGTATTCGCCCTGCCGGAGCTTGGCCGCCTGCAGAAAGGCTTTTTGGCGGATATCATCGCGGTGGAGGGCAACCCACTGGAAGATATCAAAAACCTTTATAAAGTGAGTTTGGTGATGAAGGATGGAGTGGTGTATTAGGAGCCATCCCTCCTGGAGAAGGTGACTTCCAATCACACTTCCTGGTGCCTATTGCAAGATAACTTTACGTATAACGGACAACTCATCCTGCCGTACTGCACCCGGCACCAATACACCAATAGGCCATCACACCGAAACCACAACACCTACCGGATCTTCACCACAATCCCGTCCTCCAGGTACTGCTGCCGCAGGTTCTGCAGGTAACGGCTGGCGCTGGCCTTGCTGGCAAAGGGAGCGATGACTACTTTGTGGTAGCCATTCTTTTTCCAGATGGATACGTTGCTCAGCCCGTTTTGTTGCAGCTGTTGCACCTGGCGGGTGGCGTTGTCGATCTCGCCGTAGGATGCCAGTTGGACGGCGTAGCCGGAAGCGGAATTCGACAGCGTGGCGGCAGAAGAATTATAAGGTGTGGAAGCATTGCCGGAGTAACTGTAGCCCCGTGATTGCAGCTGGCTTCCGGAATAACTGTAGCCCGAGGGCGTATTGCTGCCGCTGATGTCGGAATAGGCATGGCCACTCCGGATGGGGGGGGTATTGCCCTGTTCTGCATATTGCCCGTTCTTGGGGTTGGTATTGGAGAAACCCACGCGCTCGACGCGCACCCGCGCCCGGCCCTTTTTCACCAGGCCGATATCCCGCGCGGCGATCCTTGAAAGGTCAACGATGACGTTGGGATCGTAGGGGCCGCGGTCGTTGACCCGCACCACAACAGATTGGTTGTTGTCCAGGCGGGTGACGCGCAGCAGGGTGCCTTTGGGAAAGGTTTTGTGTGCCGCCGTGTATTCATCCCGGCGGTAGACCTCGCCCATGGCCGTTCCTCTTCCATGCAGGTAATCGGCATAGTATACCGCAGTACCTTCCTGGACATTGCTGTTGGAAGCGCCCGGTTTGCTGTTGTAGTACTGGCTGTAGCCCGGGCTGGCCACAATAAAGAACAGCCCGAAGAACAGTATCCGTTTTTTGGTTGAGCCCATCATAATAGAAGCGTGTTTTTGGGAGATCAATGAGCTCTAAGTTACAATTTTTATTTTTTTTAAATGTAAGTCAGCCACTTATCTTAACAATGATCCCCTCCAGTCCGAACTCGCCCCGCAGGCTGCGGTAGTAACGCTCGGCGCTTTCCTTGTCGGGAAAGGAGGCCACCACTACGCGCTTTCGGTTATCCGCCTGCCAGATGTAGACGTGGGGTACGCCTCTGTCAAGCAGCTTGCGCATGTGAGCGTTGGCATTATCCCGGTCCTTGAATGAGGCCAGCTGTATGGCGTATCCAAAGGCCGTGGGTGGCAGCAGGCGCTCGTCAATGGTAGGCGAGGTAGCCGGGCTGATAGTGGGGGTGGCTCCCCTGGGCACAAAATCATAGGCGGAAGGCGCCGGGCTGGGAGACCTGTACTGATCATAGCTGTACTCTGAATAAGGGCTGCGGGCCGTGAGTTGCCCGGCCTGATTGCCCGAAGCCAGAGTTGGGTTAATAAAGCCCACTCTTGTCACTCTTACCCTGGCCCGGCCGGCCCGCACCAGTCCGATCTCCCGGGCGGCGGCCCTGGAAAGGATCACCACATTATCGCTGTTGGGCTTGATCTTGTCATTTACCCGCACATTGACCGACTGGCCGTTGTCGAGGCGGGTAACCTGCAGTATGGTTCCGGGGGCGTAGGCCTTGTGGGCGGCGGTAAATTCATTCATGCTGTAGACGTCGCCATAGGAAGTCGTCTGGCCGTGCAGGTCGTCCGCATAGTAGACGGCGCTGCCTTCTTCTACCTGCCCGAAAGCAGGAAGGGACACAAAAAGGAAGCCGGCCCAGAGAAAAATAACGGTAGCTGATTTCATAGGTTCCAGGATTTGGTGAACAAAACTCATCATCTTCCAAAATCGGGCTTTTATACCACTTTAACAAGTGCTTTAGGCAGGGGTTTCGATCTCTTTCTTCAAGGCGGCTACTTTTTCCAGCAACCAGCCTTTGTTGAAGATCGCTCCTGCCCGCCCGATGGCCTCCTGAAGTTTGCTCAGTTCCCGGTGGCTGCGCTCGGAGCTGTAGTATGCCAGGTTGCTGCGCAGGCGGGCTGCGCGGCGGGTCAGCTTGAAAAGGTTGTAATAGCCCTGCCGCTTGACATCCGCCATGAGCTTATTGCGGTGCAGGT
>CAYVVK010000946.1:0-2120 GCA_964454855.1 uncultured Phaeodactylibacter sp.
CGCCACGCGGGATCGTGGACTCCCGCGCCCGCCACCGCACCATGGTTCCGGATGAGGAGTATGAGAATGGCCACATCCTCACTTCCCGGTCCCTGAAAAAACTGCAGGAAGCCGGTGTCCACATCAACCTGGGGGCGCACGGCCAGTTGCAGGGGCTGGGCGCCCACTGGGAGCTGTGGATGCTGCAACAGGGCGGCATGAGCAACCATCAGGCGCTGAAGTGCGCCACCATCAACGGCGCCCGCTACCTGGGTATGGAGAAGCAGATCGGCTCGCTGAAGGCCGGCAAGCTGGCCGACCTCATCGTCATCGACGGCAACCCGCTGGAGGACATCCGGCAGTCGGAATTCGTGAATTACACCATGGTGAACGGCCGCCTGTACGAGGCCGCTACCATGAACGAGACCGGCAATTACGATAAAAAGAGGAGTGAATTCTACTTCGAGCAGGAAGGCAGCGGCAATGCCTGGCCGACGATGACGGACAGCCAGAGTTTGATGCCGACGCAGTGTGCCTGCCAGAGATAAGTAGATGGACAGGTTTAGTTTACGTACTGCTTCGATAGCAGAGCCTGAAACGCTTTATTCTCAGGCGTTCGGGGCGGATTGTTGAGCAAAGCGAAACCCGCCCTGGTACGGGCCCGTACGGGTCTGGGTTACATTGTGTGTGTCCGGCTACTTAGCCTAATGAATTGTACCTGCCCTCGCCATATTCATTACGTGATGAGGGCAGTACAATTTATTGGCTTTCGACTTCCTGCTTCACTTTTTTATATTCCTCTTCAGTGATGAAGCCCTGCTCGAAGGCGTGTTTGGCCGCCACGGCCGTATCCTTCACCAGCAGCATATCAATGCCCTTTTCCTTCACTTCCCTGGCCAGCTCCTGCAATAAAGCTTCTTTTTTGCCGGGGCCGGTGACATCACGGATGTATACCGCCAGTATCCTGTCCGGAAATTCGCGGACGATCCCGGTGTAAAGCTGGGCGTCCCGCTGCCCACTGTCGCCGATCAGGATGAAGTTGATCTCCGGATAGGCCTCCAGGATATGGCGGATCTTATCCACCTTGTGGGTATGGCTTCCGCCGCCGGATTGCAGGATCTCCCAGAGGTTCTGCTTGTATTTCTGCAAAAGAAAGGGGCCCTGCGGGATATTGCGTTCTTCGGTAAAGTCTACCAGGAAATCATAGAGGTTCCACTCGCTGCTGCTGACGTAGAAGATGGGGTTGCAGCAGTCTTCGTCTGTTCCGGCCTGCAGGGCGTGGTAGAAGGCGGAAACTCCCGTAAAGGGCAGGCGGGTCTTGGCGTTTTTGGTGAGAATGAGGCGCAGTTTGCGCAGTACTTTACTGGCGTGAGACACGAGTATGGTATCGTCCACATCGGAAATGATGCCGAATTCGCTGTCCTTTTCCTGGATGTAAACCGAGCTTTCCGAAACGGGCACGCCCTCGCCGGATTCCAGGCCGTTCAGCAGTTCGTAGGTTACCGGTATCCAGCCCTCTTCTGTGAGGGGTTCTTCGAAGGTAAGCTCGGTTTCGAAAAAGCCCGCTTCATCCGACTGCACGGTATATTCTTTGCCGGCAAAGGATATTCTGACCTTCTTATGGGGCAGTGATCTGCTCATGTACCGGCTCAGCATAGCCAGGAGGTTCTTGCGCTTTCGATCGCCTTTTTCGGCTTCGTACAACAGCTTGTCGTCCAGCACATGCCCCTTTAGGAATACCTGCCGGGGGTTGCCATAACCACGATAGGCCATGATCACCGGGCGGCCTTCCAGCCCGAAACCTTTTCTGAGTTGAGTAAAAAGTGTTTGTAGCACGGGTAAAATATTGTATTATTCGAAATCTAACCAAACCCGAGCCATGCGGCAGCTGCTATTTGTAATCAACCCCATCGCCGGCGATATGGACAAAAGCCAGGCCAAGGCCCGGATAGAACAGTATTGCCCGGAAAAGAACTGGCAATACCAGTTCCTGGAAACCAGCGGCGAGGGCGATGCATCCCGCATTGAAGAAGCCATGGCTGCCTTTTCACCGGATACGGTGGTTGCCTGCGGAGGCGATGGCACCATCAACCTCGTGGCGGGGATACTGCTGGGAAGAAAAAACTACCGCCTGGGCATTC
>CAYVVK010000946.1:2130-2343 GCA_964454855.1 uncultured Phaeodactylibacter sp.
TACCCATGGGTTCCGCCAACGGTTTGGCCACTGAGTTTGGCATTTCTTCAAACGTAATGGAAGCCCTCGATGTTCTCGAATCCGGCAAGCTGCTGGAGATCGACGCCCTGAGAATACAGGGCGAGCACTACTGCTTCCATCTGGCCGATATTGGCTACAATGCCAAACTGGTGCAGAGTGTCGAGCGGCAAGGCACCCGCGGCGAGCTGGGCT
>CAYVVK010000947.1:0-2340 GCA_964454855.1 uncultured Phaeodactylibacter sp.
GCCAAGGAAAGCCCGTTTGAAACTTCCGTACTCGATGATGTCATCGGCAATGCGGGTGACCAGGTTGACCGGTATGGCGAAAGAGTAGCCGGAGAATACCCCGGTACGCGTGGCGATGGCGGTGTTGATGCCCAGCAGGCGCCCTTCGGCATCTACGAGGGCGCCGCCGCTGTTGCCGGGATTGACGGCCGCATCGGTCTGAATGAAGGCTTCAATGGCACGGCCCCCTCCCAGGAGGTTGATATTGCGCCCTTTGGCGCTGATGATCCCGGCGGTAACGGTGGAAGTCAGGTCGAAGGGGTTGCCAACAGCGAGTACCCATTCGCCGATCTCGGCATTATCGGAATTGCCCAGTTCAAGGGTAGGAAAATCATAACCTTCGATCTTGATCACCGCCAGGTCACTTTTTTCATCGGTGCCTATTACTTTGGCGGAGTAGGTACGATTGTCAAAGAGCGTCACTTCCACTTCATCGGCATATTCCACCACGTGATTGTTGGTGATGATATATCCATCGGCAGAGTAGATGACGCCGGACCCGGTGCCGCCACGCGGGGAGGGCCCTCCGAAAGGGCTGTTGTCTTCCCCGAAGAAAAAGCGGAAGGGATCGTTATTCTGCATGTTGGCCACCTTACGGCTGCCGGAGGAGATGTGTACTACCGCCGGCATGGCACGGACAGCGGCGTCCTTAAAGTCAAAGGGGATAGCCTGGGCCCCGGCTGGTACGTTAAGCTGCTTGACGGCCTGTGCGAAGCTGGCAGGAGGAGCAGGGACGGAAGGTTCCTCCAGAAGGAGCTGATATCCTCCCAGAGTGATCATCCCGCCAATGATACCCGCCAGGACGAGAGATAATAACTGCTTCATGATCTTACTTTTTATGCCTGATGCTTTTATTAAGCTTGTTGACGATGAACTATATTGCCAGCCGAACTTTTATTTAGCGGTAGCTATCCGGAAGGCTCACGAAAACTAAAACTGCTACCTCAAAATCATTGTTACCGTTCAATTTTGGTTTAACAGGAAATTAACAACGCCTCTTTGGCGTTAATGGGATTTGGTGAATTTTATTTGGCTCTCCAATGGAAAGATAAAGTATTTTGTACAGTAATGCCAGCAGTAATTTAGCATTATGAGGGATAAAGGCGACTTAAAGCATAACTTCACCGGCATGAAAAAATCACCTTCCGATGGCGTTCGCCTGGAAGCCATATTGCAGCCGGAAACGGAGACGGAGCGGAAGATCTTACTGGAAGAGGATCTTCGGCAAGGGCTCTTCTGGGGCGTGCCGCGCTTCGGCCACCCGGAGGGAGAGGTCTATAAGCACATCCGTGAAGTGCTGGACAATATCGATAAACTGGAGATAAGCAGGGATGACAGAGCGCGCCTGCGCCTGATCGCCTTTGCGCACGACGCCTTCAAGTACAAGGAGGATAAAAGCCATCCGCGCGACTGGTCGAAGCACCACGGCGTCTACGCCCGCCGCTTTATGGAAAAGTATACCGACGACGAGGGCACGCTGAAAGTCACCGAACTACACGACGAGGCCTACTACGCCTGGCGCCACAAACACCTCTACCACCAGAACCAGGAGGGCGACGAGCGCCTGCAGCGCCTGCTGGATGCCATGGGCGAAGACATCCAGCTTTACTACCTCTTTTTTAAATGCGACACCCAGACCGGCGATAAGAACCAGGCCCCGCTGAAGTGGTTTGAAATGGTGGTGGAGGAGATCGATGTCGTACCTTCCCTTTGGTGATCGCTCTACCGCCTACTGCCCCACCGGCACGATACTAATCGCCTGCCCGCCGCCGGGCGCCAGTTTGACAGTAATGGAATCTCCCTTCTGCACCTCATCGCTGGTGATCTTATAGGCTATGGGGTTGTCCTTCCAGTGGGCCTCGTCGCTGTCCTGGTAGAAGGTGGCGCGGTAAGCCGTTCCTTCGTCCAGAAAATCGAGCGCCAGGCTGAATTCCCGCGGCTCCTCGTTGGTGATGCTGCCGATAAACCAGTTATTGGTGCCCTTCTGCTTGCGGGCCATGGCCAGGTACTGGCCGATCTCGGCGTTCAGCACATGGCTTTCGTCCCAATCCACGCCAACATCCTGGATGAACTGAAAGGCGGGGTGGCCGCGGTAGTTCTCCGGCAGGTCGGCGGCCATTTGCAGGGGGCTATGAAGGATCACGTAGAGTGCCAACTGCTTGGCGAGAGTGGTACTGACCCGGTTTGGTTCCAAGCTCCTACCTTCAAAGGTCAAATCGAAAATTCCCGGAGTAAAGTCCATGGGACCGGCCAGCATGCGTGTGAAGGGCAGCATCAGGGTGTGATTGGGCTTATTGCGTT
>CAYVVK010000948.1:0-2340 GCA_964454855.1 uncultured Phaeodactylibacter sp.
GCTGGCTCTTCGCCCGCTATGGGTTCAACAAGCGCTACAGCCTTGACCCCTCCTCTGAAGATATGATCGCGCCCTTTGCCATCTTCGCCGAGCAGGAAGGGGAGTGGATCAACCGCACTACCCATTATGCAATCGAGGGTTTCAACGAATTGTACTACGGCCAGCTGGAAAAGTTGCCGGCATGGGAAGCCTGGACAAAGCAGGTGAATGCCCTGGATGATCTGGCCTATGCCGCTTTCAGAGGTGAGGCCAACCTGCACGAGCATACCGAAAAGATCGCCCGCCTGGCCCAAACCTATCAGCAGCTGAAGCAGGAATTCCTGGAAACGGAACTGGGCGCTATTCACCAAAACATCGATGTCTTTTCACAGAACCTGGTGGCCGGCAGGTTCGAGGAAGTCGTACAGGCCTATACCGAAGATGCCGCTATCTTCCCGCAACGGGGCGACATCCGCCGCGGCCACGAGGCCATTCGCGCCTACTGGACGCCGCCGCCAGGCCGGAAGAGCCGCACGGTGCACCACCGCATCATCCCGCTGGAGATCGTCGTTTCCGGAGAGCAGGCCTACGACTGGGGCTACTACGAGGGCGCCACCCGCCTGGAAGACGGCCGGGAGGTGCAGTGGCAAGGCAAGTACGTCATCGTCTGGAAAAAGACGGCGGAAGGAGCGTGGAAGATCTATCTCGACAGCTGGAATAATTTGTAAGGAGGATGGTTTATATTTGGGTATATCATTCCGTATAACGACAAACGATTCCCAACTATGAACAAAAGAACATTATTCCTTCTGTTTCTCATCGGTTTTTTCACTCTGAGCTGCGGCGGCAATGGCCAGGAAGTTGATGCTACGGAAAACGGCGAAAAAGTCGCCAAATCCCAGCAGCTCAGCCGGGATACCCTTCGGCAGCTGTACCAGCAGCTTATGGCCGCCCGCACCGATTCCATGCCTACCTACCAGCACAAGGAAGAGGGCAAACTCTACCCGGTGGACGAGGCGCCGCTGGATACCGGCTTCTTTGTTTTCCGCGAGCGCCTGCTGAATGCCCTGGATCGCCATGATGTCTTCTACCTGCTGGACGTCACTTCCAAGGACATTAAGGCCGGCTTCGGCGCGGAAAACGGCCTGGCGGATTTTGTCAGTATGTGGCAGCTGGATTCCAAGCAGCCGGATACCCTGCAGATATGGGGCCTCCTGTCCCGTGTGCTTTCGGAGGGCGGCACCTTCAGCGATGGCAGGCAGGCTTTCCAGGCGCCTTATTATCACTCCACCTGGCCGAGCCAGTACGATCCGTATGAGTATGCCACCGTCAGCGGCGCCGGCGTGCGCTTCCGGGAAGCGGCCAACCTCAACAGCCGTATTCTGAAGACCATCTCCCACGATATCGTCAAGTACCTGGAGGAAGGCCCCCGGCAGGAGATCGGCGGCGAAACCCACCCCTGGATCAAAGTGGAAATGCTGGATGGCAATCAAGGCTACGTTTACGGTAAGTTCATCGGCCGGCCGATCGGCTTCCGGGCGGGTTTTGAGCGGCGGAAGGAGGACACCTGGCAGATGGTATTCTTTCTGGCGGGGGATTAGTCGAAACGGCATTCACTCAAAGATGTCCTTCACCTCCAGTTCCCAGCCGCCAACGGCCGCGGACTGCACGCTGCCTTCCTGAGCCGCAAAACTGGCGATCTCCAGCTTGTCATCTTTGAGGGTGTAAACCTCGATGCTACTATTGGCCGGGTCCACGATCCAGTACTCCGGCGCTTTGAACTGCTCGTAGATCGCCATTTTCTGAAAACGATCCCGCTTAATGGAACTGGGAGAAAGGATCTCGATCACCAGATCGGGCATGCCCATGATGGCCTCTTCCAGATTAACGATGTCAAGCCGTTCCTTCTTGATAAAAATAAGATCGGGCTGCGGGACATTATGATCATCCAGAAAAACATCGATGGGGGAGTAGAACAACTCTCCCAGGCCCTTTTCTTGTATCAGTGACTCTATCTTAAAAGATAGTCGACGGGAGATGCGTTGATGCAGGGGGGATGGGGCAGATCTCTTCACTACTTCACCGTTTAGGAGTTCATAGAGAAAGCGGCCGTTATCATCAAATTCCATTTGACGAAATTCCTGATAACTGACTTTTTTGGTGGTGGTTTGCATACGCTGGTATTCTATCTTCGCAAGATAATAATTTTACTTTTTTGTTTCAAGTGCTTTTGAAGTTTAAACAAAAAGATTATAAATTTGAGCGGCTGTCTCCTTCCGGCGCGCCTGCCTGCCCCCTAACCCCCTAAAGGGCAGGGCTGTTAAGTTCTTTGAAAGAGTTATATTAGCGCCAAATCTTATT
>CAYVVK010000949.1:0-2338 GCA_964454855.1 uncultured Phaeodactylibacter sp.
ATGATCGTGTCTGTCATGTTCCTGTTTGTTGACAATAATTAACAAGAAGCGGGGGAGATTGTTGGTATTGTAGCGCCGGATTTATCCGGCCATGCTATATAATTTAGTACATTGAGGTAGCCCAGCACAACTATGGGCTCAGCGGAAAATACGAAAATGTAGCAGGTTGCCTGTTGGCTTTCGCCTGTAAAAAGAGCTTTGATTGGGGGAAAGGAAATTATTTAGGCTTTCTTTCTTTTGCTCTATACCGGAAAAAATATGGAGCAACTCACGCTGCCGGGCACAAAATGTTTTTCGATCCGGAAGCAGGTAAAACTTTGATGAAGAAATATTTAAACGTTGACATTTAAAATTCAACAAAATGAGTGAAGTTTGACAAATACAGCCTGGATGGGTTATTAAAGGAGGTGAGTTAAAACGCTTTCGTTTTCAGAAACTCGCCCTATTTTTTCACTCCTCTTCATCCTTGCCGTCAAAATACCCTTTGATCTTCTCAGCCACCCCCAGGCTCGCCACCTCCGCGATCTCGGAGGCCAGCGCCTCCCGCACGCGCTTCACCGAGCCGAAGTGGCTGAGCAGCTTCTGCGCCGTTTTATCCCCGATGCCGGGGATATTGGTCAGCTCAGTGGTGGTGAAGTTTTGCGAGCGCTTGGTGCGGTGGAAGGTGATGGCGAAGCGGTGCGCCTCATTACGCGCCTGCTGGATCAGCTTCAGCGATTCCGACTTCTTATCTATATAGATGGGTATGGAATCACCGGGCAGGAAGATCTCTTCCAGCCGTTTGGCGATGCCGATGATGGTGACTTTTTCGAGAATACCCAGCAGCTTCAGGCTCTCTACGGCGGCGCTAAGCTGGCCCTTGCCCCCGTCGATGATGATGAGCTGCGGCAGGCTTTCCCCCTCGTCGAGCAGGCGGCGGTAACGGCGGTGCACCACTTCCTTCATGGAGGCAAAGTCATCCGGGCCCAACACTGTTTTGATATTGTAGTGGCGGTAGTCCTTTTTGCAGGGTTTGGCGTTTTTGAAGACCACACAGGAGGAGACCGGGTGGCTGCCCTGCATGTTGGAGTTGTCGAAGCATTCGATGTGCAGGGGCAGGACGTCCATGTTGAGGTCTTCCTGCAGGGTGCGCAGGATGCGTTCGGCGGAGGTTTGCCGGCGCTTCTGGCTGGCGCGCTGTTTCTGCCTCTGAAGCAGGTAGTATTTGACATTCTTTTCGGAGAGGCCCAGCAGCTTCCGCTTGTCGCCGATCTTGGGTACGGTGATGTTCAGTTCTTCCTCCAGCTGAACCTTATAGGGAAGGATGATCTCTTCCGCTATGCTGTTAAAGCGCTCCCGGATGACGGGAATGGCGTACTCCAGCAGGTCTTTTTCTTCTTCGTCCAGGTTCTTGACCAGTTCCTGTGTATGGGTATGGATGATGGCTCCGTTGACCACCTTGATGTAGTTCACGTATGCCTCTTTCTCTTCCGAAGCGATGGAAAAGACATCCACATCGCGAATGGTGGTGCTCACCACCGTCGACTTGGCCTGATAATCCTCGAAGGCCCGCAGCTTTTCCTTGATGCGCTGCGCCTTTTCGAATTCCAGGTTCTCGGCATGTTTCTCCATCACGCCTCTGAAGTGGCTCTTCACGGCACCGAAGTTGCCTTTCAGGATATTTTTTACCTGGTCGATCTTATCATTGTACTCCTCCTCGCTTTCCAGGCCTTCACAAGGGCCCATGCAGTTTTTGATGTGATACTCCAGGCACACCCTGAACTTTCCTGCCTCGATGTTGGCGGCAGACAGGTTGTAGCTACAGGTACGGAGGGGGAACAGCCGTTTAATGAGTTCCAGGATGATCTTGATGCGCGATTTGGAGGTATAGGGGCCAAAGTAGGTAGAGCCATCCTTGATGACCCGCCGGGTAATAAAGACCCTCGGGAAGCGTTCGTTCTTGATGCAGATGTAGGAGTAGCTCTTGTCGTCGCGCAACATGACGTTGTAGCGGGGCTGGTACTTCTTGATGAGCGTATTTTCCAGCAGCAGGGCGTCGGCCTCGGTTTCCACCAGGGTGAACTCCAGGTGGCCGGCATTTTTGACCATCACGCGGGTCTTGTGGGCCCTGTCCTTACGCTGGCCGAAGTAGGAAGCCACCCGGCTGCGCAGGTCCTTGGCCTTACCCACGTACAGGATGGCGCCCTCTTCGTCGATGAAGCGGTACACCCCCGGCTGCTTGGGGATGGTATCGGCAATCGCTTTAAAATCTCTGGTTTTCATAATTTTGCTTGCGGCAAATATAACAAGTCCACCCTTTTACCTTTTACCTTTTACCTTTTACCTTTTACCTTCTTAT
>CAYVVK010000950.1:0-2315 GCA_964454855.1 uncultured Phaeodactylibacter sp.
GGCTGATTGGAGTTTGCGGGAGGGGGTCCTCCTCTTTAGGGAGTTAGAGGGCTGCAATGGCATATCCAAAACTTTTTGCACGATATATCGAGTGTGGTGTCAAAAAAATTTAATCCTAAGTGAGTAGGGCTTACAAGATTTTCCCAACCTTAGCCCACAATGAACTTGTCAGGCCTTCCTATCACCAAACAATACGATACCGCACTTCCCGCACCACATCCATGGGCGCCAGCAGTTCCTGCCGCCCGCCCAGGGTGCGCAGCATGGGTTTAAAGCCGGCCTTTTCCGACAGCTGAATGTAGAAGCGCTTATCTACGGCATAGGTGCCATCGGCTATTTTTTCGATCTTCCGGCCCACTGCCAGGCGGTGGAACAGGCCCAATGGAGCCGTACCTTCCAGTTGCAGGTGGCGCTCCAGTTCTTTACCATTGGCCGCCGGCATGGGTTTGTCCTTTATTTTCAGCCCGTAGATGTCGTAATGGAAAGTAGGCCGCCCTTCTTTGTCGAGCCGGTACCCTCGCCCGCGGTAGCCGCTTTCCTCAGCTATTTCCAGCGGCCAGGGCGCCTGCTCGCTGGCCAGTTGGGCCAGGGCCGGGGCATCTTCCAGCAGGAGTACACTTCCCCGGGGGCGGGCACTGCCGTCGCCGCGGTTGTTCCACATGGGCGTGGCGTCCAGGAAGAGGCTCTTCCAGGCCTGGAAGAGGGCGCCGGATTGGAGGTTGTAGGAATAGGCGATCCGCTCCGGAAAGCCTACGGAAGCAGGATGGGTTATCCGATGGCTGGCGGTATCTTCCATCCCCTGGAAATCGATAAAACTACGGTGTACGACAGGCTCGCGATCGAAATCAATGAAGATCGGGGCGGCGGGTTCCCGGCCTAAGGGTAGGGAACTCTCCGGATGGAGGGCCTGCTCCCGCAAACCCGGGCCGGCGACGAACAGGCCCAGGCCATTAGAGAGCCAGGAGTCTTTTTTGGCGTAAAGCAGCTCTATGGGATGAACCCCTTCCTCCAGGTAGATACTATCGCTACGCATCCAGAATCCCGCTTCGAACAACTGTTCCTTCCCAATATGCAGGCTGCTGTTGCCGTAGGACTGCAGGCGAAAGTAGTACATGCCCGCGTTTTTAATCTCCAGGTTTCCGCGAAAGCGGAGGGTGAACTTTTCATTGGCCTTGATCACCTGATGGGTCAGCTGTTCTGTGGTGCCTGTACTTTTTGGCGACAGCCCCCCAATCTCCAGATCGTCCTCTTCGGTTTCGAAATGCTCGTAACGAAGGTTTTCCAGCTTCAGAGGGGCGCTGCCGAAGGTGCGGTAGCGGATATTGCGGAAGGCTACCGGCCCGTGATCGCCCTGTATCAGGATGGCGCCGGTGGGAGCTTCCGCACCTCCTCCCCCACGGGTGGGGCCGGTGAGTTCGATATTGTCGTGTATGCTTACGCCATTCAATTTTACCTGCAGGATGAGGGCATTTTCCGTTTTGTTGCCATACTCGTCGAAGCGGGGCGCCCGGAAGGAGATCTCCATCTTCTGCCACAGGCCCGGCGCCCGGCTGGCGTTGAGGCGGGGTGCGTAGCCCTGATAGCCTTTCTCTCCCTGGGGACGGCTTTCGTCCCAGCGTTCGTAAATGCCGCCGCAGTCGCCAAAAGTGGGATAGGCCTTGCCCCAGCTGTCGAGGAGCTGCACTTCGTAGCGTCCCTGCAGGTAGACTCCCGAGTTGGAGTGCCTGGCCATCATAAACTCAAACTCCAGGTCGATATCGCCGTGTTCCATGGCCATCACCAGGTTGGAGCGTTGTTTTTCGGTGGGCAGGTTGACGAGCACGCCGCTGCCCTTTTCCGCCTTTAATTTCTGGCCTTCGTCCAGCTCGGCACTTACCTCCCCGACGATCTTCCAGTTGCCGCCGGCGGGCTGGAAGGCGGAGAGATCATTGAGGGATATGGTAGTATACTGCTGGGCAGTAAGCAGGGTAGGCAGGCATAGCGCCAGCAAGAAGATTTGTCTGATATGCTTCATCGCAATTGGATGTTCTTTCTAAAGCTTGACATCCTGCCGTGGATGTCCAAAAAAAGAGTTGAACTAAAAACCGAAGCGTAACCATTATGTTCACCTTTTCTCCGGAACCAGCCGGAAAGAAAGCGTCGCAAAGCCGCCGCCCTCGAAGTGCTCGATCTCGAAGGTGTGTTCTCCGCCCAGTTCCACCACCACCTCGTCGGTAGCCGGCACATGGACGTCCCAATGGTCGATCAGCCGCTCGCCGTCCACATAAAAGCGCAGGCCGTCATCACTGGTAATGGCCACTCTGTATGTGCCCGGC
>CAYVVK010000951.1:0-2310 GCA_964454855.1 uncultured Phaeodactylibacter sp.
TTATCAATCTATTATAACACCAACTACCTGTCAATTAATTAACTCCCAAAGCACCAGGCTATTCAATCCTTCCGGAAATAGCGCATTACCGCAGGCAGGAGGGTGAGTATCACTATGGTAATGCCCACAAAAGCGTAGATGGATTGCAGGGCGTTCTGATAACCGATCATCATTACCTGCACGTCTATCCAGATGACAAGCATAATGCCCATGTACAGGCTGAAAGCCCATGCCCAGTGGCGGTTGCTATAGGGATTTAAGGCATCCGCCCAGGGCCAGTTGGGGCGGCGAAGCAGGCCGATAAAAACGATCAGGGGAAAAATACCAAGCAAAAAGCCCAGAATGATGCCCGGAATGAGATAGTCATTGAAGGGGGTGCCCACCAGAAACTTTTCGGCGGGCATGTACAGGCGTTCTCCGCTGGGGTCAATGATCAGGCTGAAGCCTCCTGCCAGGCCGCTAAGGGCCTGGAAGAAGACGAGGAGTATCAACAGATAGAGATCGAAGGGGCGCTTTTCAGGTGTTTCTTTCATAAGAAAAGGTTTTCTTGTATGCCGATCCGGCCAGGAAAAAGATAGGGCCTCTCCCGGACTACCCAAATGACTTATATCAACCCAGCAGCTATTGAGCCAGCTCGATGGCCTTCTCCAGGATCATATCCCGCATGGCCAGGCTGTCCTGCCGGCTGATGTTCACCAGGTGATCCGGGGGAATGCCTGCTCCCTCAAAATTGAACCCATTGGGCCCTTCCATCACCCAGGTGGAAAAGCGATAGGCCCAGCCGTTGGGAAGCTCCCGGAAAACGGGGTTGCCAGTGCCGCCGCCTGTAGTATCGCCCAGGGTTTGCACATGGGGGAACTGGCGCATGGCCAGTACAAAGTCTTCCGCCGCACTAAAGCTTCCCCGGTTCGTCAACACAAATACCGGGCCGGTAAACTGCCGGGGGCCGGCGGGGCTGATAAAGTCTTCGATCCAGCCCGAAAACTCATCATGCTCCGGGCTGGTGCGGTATTTATAGCGCCGGAAAGCCGTGAAGTTCCAGCGATATCCGAGGCAGGCCCTCCATTTTTCCGGCAGGCCAACCGGCAGCTTCCAGCGTACAAAATGCTCTATTTCTCCCAGCAATGCATCTGCAGTATGCGCATCTTCAGTGATCTGCCCACTGATAGCAGACTCCAGGGAGCCCATGGAAAAGCGCACATTGGCCCGCTGCTCCAGCTTGCTGTTGCGGCTGTAGTAAAAGGCTTCGCCCGCCAGGCTGTTCCCGCTGTAAACCAGAGGGGATAATTTTTCATCCAGTGCGCGGATGCTGTTCAAGCCTGCGGAAAAGCCGATCTCTTTGCCCGCCTGAGCGGCAAGCTCAGGCGCGCAGGCAAGAGCCAGTAGCATAAGTGGTAAATAAAAATACCTCATAAGCCCGTTTTTCTTAGGTCTCAATATGGCGCTTGAATTAATAAAAAGCAAACTCATTTGGGTTGAATTACGACTATTCGGCGATTCTTCCCGTTTACTTTTTCCCTGCTGGTGTTGTTTGTATAGAAAAGGCTGCAAAAGACAGAAGAAAAATGAAGATCGTCTTTATCTCTGATACTCACGCTCAGCACCGCAAAGCCAAATTACCGGAAGGTGACCTGCTGTTGCATGGCGGCGATGTGACCAATGGGAGAGAATCCCAAATGGATGACTTTCTGCGCTGGCTGGCGGACCAACCCCACAAATACAAAGTCTTTATCGGAGGGAATATGGACGGTATGCTGGAAAAAGAAGCGGCGCAATACCGGGCTTCGCTTCCTCCAAACACCTTTTACCTGGAGAACGAAGGCATAGAGATAGAGGGCCTCTTCATTTGGGGCTCCCCCATGATACCCAGGTTTGTAGGCGCTTTCAATTGTGACCGCGGGGCGGAATTAAGAGCCTACTGGGAAAAAATACCCGACAACGTAGACATACTTCTCACTCATACCCCTCCCGGTGGTATTCTCGACCGCACTTCGATGGGTAAGTCTGTAGGCTGCCGCGAATTGCGGCGGCGGGTGGATGAGTTACAGCCGAAATTACACCTCTTCGGCCACGTCCATGAATCTTACGGGCAGCAAAGCGATGAGCGTACCACTTTTGTTAACGGAAGCTTCGTGCGTGGCTTTTTTCATCGCAACAACCCTCCCGTGGAACTCAATTGGTAGATATACTCACAGGCTACACTACCTTCATGGTTATCGGCCTCGGCGTACCTGAGGCTCCGAGCCTGGCTGTAGCTCAATAAGTAGGCGGACAGATTTAGTTTACTTATACTGCTTCGAAATCAGAGCC
>CAYVVK010000952.1:0-2304 GCA_964454855.1 uncultured Phaeodactylibacter sp.
GGGTGAATGGAAAAGACATCGCGGCAATTGCCAACCGTATCTATCCCGATGATAACCAGAAATCTGCAATTCAAAAGGCAACCAAAGCACTTTACAAAGTAGTAGCCAATGCTGCCACCTGGGGCTTAGCTGCATTGCAACAAATGCCCACCAGTGGTTCGGATTGGGAAAACCTATCAGATATAGAAAGAAAACGCATGGCCAACCTTCCTGCCTATTTGCATTATGGAGTAAATACAGATGAAGGGGTTTTGATGCGAAAGAACAGTGTGCCAAGAAGTATAGCTAATCGCCTCGGAGAGTTATACAATGCCTCTGTTGAGGGTGAGATATTTACTCAGCCTTCATCATCCGTTACTAATTGGATCAGTCAACAAAACGTGGCGACCTGGAATGAGGTTCGTCCGGCCAATTCACAATTATCAGGTGAAGACTATAAAAAGATTTGGATGAAATTGAATGGTATTCAATGAAGATCAAGTCCATTGAAATAAAGAACTACAAAGCTTTTTATGGAAAGCATACCATCAAAATAGGTGGTAAGAATGTCTTTATCTATGGGGAAAATGGCAGCGGTAAAAGCTCACTCTACTATGCCTTAAAAGATTTCTTTCAGTCTTCTATTGAAACCATTGACATGGCTGAAGTCGATAACATCTTCCTTAAATCCTCAGACAAAGGAAAGAACTACATCAAAGTTAAATTCCAACCCAATAAAGATGGGCAAAGACGAGTAGCCGAATATGAACTCTCTTCCACAGGCAAAACCACCAATGCTGCGGGAGATACTTCGATCAGAGACGCAAACAAACTTAAGAGCTTTTTGACCTACAAGCATCTGTTGGATATACACCACATTAAGAAAGACGGGGAAATTGATCTTTTCAACCTGTTGGTCAAAGGAGTTCTAAAGCATTTCAAATACACCCTGACTGGAGGAAAGGAACTTGGAGAACTTTGGGTTGAGGTGGAAACTTTGGTTGCAAAAGAAACAGGAACAAGTTACCGTTCTGATCAGAAAAAGAAAGAAGTAAATGCCGCATTGAAGACATTCAATGACGCCTTTAAACAATTGTTCGAAAAGCCAACAGCAGGAAAACCCAACCCTGAATACATCTTAGGACATGCCGCACCAATTCTGGATGAGTTTGAGCACGGGATTGAAATTGATTTGAGATATACCCAAGCCACAACTGATGATTACAAGTCAATTAAGCAAAATCATGTTCGCGTAGATTTAAAATTCTGTGGTCAAGCAATACCCAAAGCTCATTTGTTTTTGAATGAAGCACGATTATCGGCTATCGCCATTTCCATTTATTTGGGAATGATAAAGAGACATCCGCAACTAAGACCACACAAGATTCTGTTCCTTGACGACATCTTTATCGGCCTTGACATTTCAAACAGACTCCCGCTACTCAAAATACTTGAAACCCATTTCCCGGAATATCAAGTGTTCATCACTACCTACGACAAGCCTTGGTATGAATATGTGAGAGGCTTCCTGAGTGACAAATGGAAAACCATCGAGTTCTATGCACAAGAAGTGAAAGGTGGTTTTGAAGTTCCGAAGGTTGAAGATGGAACTGACATGATTGTAAAAGCACGTCAACATTATAACAACTCAGACTATAAAGCCAGTGCGGTTTATGCAAGATCAGCCTTTGAAAAAGTAATTATGGACTACTGTGAACGAAAGAGAAAACCAATCGCATTCAAAGCAAAACGAAAGGACTATTCATCACAAGATTTCTGGAATAAGGTTAAAGGAGATGTACAGCCTGCAACCAAAACAAGTATAGAAGGGTATCGCTTTCTGATTTATAATAAATTGAGTCATTACGACCCAGAAGTTAATCCGTTGAAAACGGAATTGAGAGATGCTATTACAGCAGTTGAGAATCTGAGAACTGAACTAAATGGACTATAAATTATGCCAACGCAACAGTCACACACATTGGCTGGCCGCTCGAAGCCACCCACAGACCAAAGCCAGCCAAAGAGTGTGCCTGCCCAGCCCTGAAAAAGAAATTTTCAAAAATGCCCCACGCGCGACAAAAAAGAAGGACGATGAAAAGGATAGACAAATATGAACTTCTTAACCGATTGACAATGTGGACAGAAAAGGAAAAAGAATGAAAAGCACGATGCCCCAACAATGGCTATACGTAATGCGGGCGAAAGTGCTGATATAAAAGTAATTACATTTAATAAACTAACAGCTAAACGGAAAGTTAAGTGCCTTAAAATCCCGCACTACGCATAGCCTAGACCGTCAGACTGTCTCAAAACATGCTTTTT
>CAYVVK010000953.1:0-2303 GCA_964454855.1 uncultured Phaeodactylibacter sp.
GATGATGTAGTCCACCCCCTTGTCCTCGAAGCGGGCGAGGTTGTCGATCGGCGGCTTGCGGGGCTCAAAGCAGCCCAGGCCGCCGGCAATGGCGATGACGGGGGCATTGATCTCGGTGCCGCGGTTGGTGGTGAGCAGGAAGGACTGGTCGTCCAGGCGCTCGATGCGCTCGGCGCGCTCCCCCAGAGTGAAGTCCGGCTTAAAGGGGCTGATCTGCTCCATGAGCTTATCCACCAGCTCCTGCGCCAGGATGGAGGGATAGCCGGGAATGTCATAGATGGGCTTCTTCGGATAGATCTCAGAGAGTTGCCCGCCGGGCTGCGGCAGCGCATCTATCAGGTGGCAGCGCAATTTCAAAAGGCCGGCCTCAAAAACGGTGAACAGGCCGACAGGGCCGGCGCCAATGATGAGGATATCTGTCTTGATCATTTTGTTTTTTCACTTTTCGGTTTCGCCCGAAGGCGAGGCAATATGTTCACTATATTTCCGGACACTCATGCCCGGAGGATCTTTATGCTAAAAAAGCAACCCTTATTTAACAAACAGGGAGGTTCCAGGGTTGATCAGGTTTTCTCTTCTTGCATTTCTTTTACAAAGCCGGGGTGCAGGCCACATTCCGTCTTATTGCTGCCCTGCCAGCGCCCGCTGCGCCCATTGCCCTGCGCGGTGCAGTGCTCGCAGCCAATGGAGCCATAGCCCTTGTCTTCCAGTGGGTGGCGCGGCAGCTGATGCCGGGAAAAGTAGTAGAGCAGTTCGCCCTCATCGATGTCGATCAGCGGGTGGAACTTGATGATCCCGTCCTGCTGCTCAAACACCTGCAGGGTGGAGCGATAGCCGGTCTGATGGGCCATCAGGCCGGAGATCCACACTTTGTGGGCCGCCTTGATGGGCTGCAGAGGGATCACCTTATTGATGGTGCAGCAGAGGTTGGGGTCGTTCTTCCACATCTGCTCTTCCCGGGTGATGCGGTTCTGCGTGGGGTCCGGCAGGATGTCGATGAGGTTCAGCCCGAACTCTGCTGCGAGTTGCTCCTTATAAGCAATAGTCTCCGGAAAATGGTAGGTGGTATTGATAAAATGGACGGGCTGCGAAGGCCGGATCCGCGAAATGAGATGCAGCAGAAAGGCCGAGCGCGTACCGAAGGAAGAAGTGTAGAGCACGTCTTCCGGACAGAAGTAGTGATAAAGTAAACGGATGCGTTCTGCGAAAGTGTGCGGTGTAAAGATCTCGTTGAGTTTTTCGACACTCGGAGCCGGGCGTTTTTTCATTTTCCGATAGGTGGTCATAAGTGAGTGAGTTTATTTCATGATCTGTTTTCAGCGGGGGCTTCCTCGGCCTCCTGCTCTTTCAATAGGCCGGAGGTCAGTTCGTTCAGCTGCCGGACTTTCTCTTCAAAATCGCCGCTGAGGTACTTGCGGTATTCGTAGAGGTTCTGCAACAAAGCGTCGGTGTCTTCGGGGAGAGCGGCTTCCAGCCACTGCCGGAAGCGCTTGGCAAAGGTGGGCGACTGCCCGTTGGTGGAAATGGCCACCTTGAGGTTGCCCCGCGTGACGATGCTGCCGAGGTAAAAGTCGCACTGATCGGGCGTGTCCGCCACATTGGCCAGGGCGCCGGCGGCCTTAGCCGCCCGGCGCACCTGTAAGTTGAGTGATTTAAAGTTGGTGGCTGCAATGACCAGGTCGAAGCCTTCCGCATCGCTGTCTTCGAAGGCTTTTTCAATGACCCTCAGGCGCTGCGGCTGTTTTTGGTCGATCAGCTCCTGCACCGGCTTCAGCACCTCTTTGGCGACCACCGTGATGTTGGCGTCGGGGCTGCTCTTCAGCATGAAGGACAGCTTTTCGTAGCCTACCTCCCCGGCGCCTACGATGAGCACCCTGAGCTGGTGGAGCTTTAGAAAAATAGGATATAGTGTATTCTGATTCATCGCTTTTGTTTTTTCCCTTTATGCCAACTGTTGAGCGTAGCGAAACCCGTATGGGCCAACTGGTCCCCTTGCTACTTCGCTTTTTAGGTTTCGGCCTTCGAAGGAAGGGAAAGGCCTGTCCGCTCGCTGTCCCGCTCGCCAAATCGTAAATCGTAAATGCCTAAATCGTAAATCATAAATCTGTGTCATTTAGCATTTAGGATTTACCATTTGCGATTTAGGATTTTCGCCTGCTCCGTGCTGCTTCGTCAATGTACCTGTCAACCTATGCTCTCAAGTGCTGCAATTGCGCTTCCGCAATCTGCGCATAGTCCCAATCCGGGTGCAGGGACACCACCTCGCCGAAGATGAGGATGCCGGGCGTTCCCAGTTCCGCCTC
>CAYVVK010000954.1:0-2301 GCA_964454855.1 uncultured Phaeodactylibacter sp.
AGCAGTACTACCTGCCGACATTCAAGCGCCTGCCGCTGGCCTTCCGGAAAGGGGAAGGCGCCCGCCTCTGGGATGTGGAAGGCAACGAATACATCGATGCGCTGGCAGGAATTGCCGTCTGCAATCTCGGCCACTGCCACCCGCGTGTGGTGAAAGCCGTACAGAAACAGGCGGCCCGCCTGATGCACATCTCCAACTTCTTTGTCAGCGAGCCCCAGGTGATGCTGTCGCAAAAGTTGGTGGAACTCTCCGGCATGGACCGGGTGTTTTTCTCCAACAGCGGCGCAGAGTCTGTGGAGGGCGCGATCAAGATCGCCCGGAAATACGCCCACAGCAACGGCAGAGGCGGAGGCATCATTTCCATGCAAAATTCCTTCCACGGCCGTACCCTGGCGACCATCGCCACCGGGAAAGAACGCATGCAGCGCGGTTTCGGCCCTATGCCCTCCGGCTTTACAAAAGTACCCTTTAACGATATTGAAGCCGTGCGGGCAGCGGTGAATGACGATATAGCAGCCATTATACTGGAACCCGTACAGGGAGAAGGAGGTATCAACGTAGCCAAGCCCTGCTACATGCGGGCGATCCGCGAACTGTGCGACCGCGAGAATATCGTACTCATCTTTGACGAGATACAGTGCGGTGTAGCCCGCACCGGCGAACTCTTCGCCAAAGACCACTACGAGGTGCAGCCCGATATTATGACCCTGGCCAAAGGCCTGGGCAATGGCCTGCCGGTGGGCGCCATACTCAGTAATGAGAAGGTAAGCAGTACCATTGAGTACGGCGACCACGGCACTACTTTCGGCGGCAGACTTCCCGCAAAAGCTTCTGGCTCAAGGAAATGCTGGACGAGAAACTAGGGGCTCACCCCAGGCTGAAGCAGATCCGCGGACTGGGGCTGATGATCGGTGTGGAGTTTGATTTCGAAACCAAACCCCTGGTCATGAAGATGATGGAACATGGGGTATTGGCCAACGCTACCGCGGAGAATGTCCTCCGCCTGGTGCCCCCCTTGGTCATTACCTTTGAAGAATTGGAACAGGTGGTTGATACGATCGTGAAATCCATCGAAGAGATCGGTGAATAAACAGACATTATGATTAAAGTTGGAATTATCGGCGCTACCGGTTACACTGGCTCGGAACTGGTGCGCCTGCTTTATACCCATCCCGAGGCCCGTATTGAGATCATTACTTCTGAAAGCCGAAAGGGAGAGCAGTTCTCCGATGTACATCCGCACTTCAGCGGCCTGATAGATCATGAGCTGAAACCCGCCGAGGCGGTGCTGGACATGGATCTGGATGTGGCCTTTCTGGCACTCCCTCATGGTGTGTCCATGAGCTATGTAGAAAAATACCAGGACGCCGGATTCCGGATCGTCGACCTTTCCGGGGATTTTCGCTTATCCAGCCCGGAAATATATGAAAAGTGGTATGCCAAAAAGCACACTTTCGCAACGGGCTTTAAAGCCGCAGTTTATGGCTTGCCCGAACTACACCGGGAAGCCATTAAAGGCGCCAGGCTGGTGGCCAATCCGGGCTGTTACCCCACCAGTGCCATCCTGGGCCTCGCCCCGCTGGTGAAGGCCAACATCATCATACCCGGCCAGGCTATCGTGGATTCTAAGTCCGGAGTGACCGGTGCCGGCGTTAAGGCCAAGCCTACCACCCACTATTCCAATGTGAGCGATAATTTCAAGGCCTACGCCCTGAAGACGCACCGGCATACCGTGGAAATAGAAGAACAGCTGGGCGGGCTGGCCGGTATGGAAATGCTTGTGCAATTTACCCCTCACCTGCTGCCTGTGGACCGGGGCATTCTATCCACCATCTATACACACCCCCGCAACGGTGCCACGGATAAGCAGCTTCTGGACATCTACCACGACTTCTACGACAACCACCCCTTTGTGCGCATCCGGAAAGAGCCACCTGCCCTGAAAGACGTGCGCGGCTCCAATTTCTGTGACATTTTCGTCACCTTCGACGAGCGCACGAACCGCATCATCACCCTGTCGGCCATCGATAATCTGGTGAAAGGCGCTGCCGGCCAGGCCATGCACAATATGAACCTTATGATGGGCCTGGAAGAAACCACAGGGTTTCAGTCAGTGCCCCTCAATCCATGAAGTAAAAAAATCAACTTACCGAATAATGATCCAAAACCTTACCAACGTCCGGGGCATCAAGTGCTGGGGAGCACATACCGGCGTTAAATCCATGCGTAGAGACCTCGCCATTATTTATTCAGAGGTGCCTGCCAGTGCAGCCTGTACCTTCACTCAAAATAAAGTAGTGG
>CAYVVK010000955.1:0-2298 GCA_964454855.1 uncultured Phaeodactylibacter sp.
GGCAGGCATGACGTACACGTCCACGTTGCCGTCGTATTCGGCGGTGAAGGCGATCCAGTCGCCGTCGGGCGAAAAGTGGGGCTGACGCTCAGAGCCGTCATCGCTGGTGAGGCGGATGGCCTGGCCACCATCGCGATCGACGCGCCACAGGTCGTCGGCATACACAAACACGAGGGATTCCTCGCTGATGGTGGGCTCGCGCAGGAGCATGGTGCCCTGGGTATAACCACTGCCCGCAACCAGCAACAGCCCCAGGAAGAAAAAGCAAGTAGGCTTCATAAGGTAAGGAGTGTTTCTGGGTGATTCGCAGACAGGTAAAATAGCAAAAATATCCCAGTCGACGTATATCCAACGCCGGACGCTGTATGAGCGCCTTAGTACCTACCGTACCCGAATATTCAGACCACCGCTGGCGACAGCGGGGCTGGAATCCCGCCTGAAAGGCCATAAACGGCAAGCCGCCTCTCCTACGCAGGCTTGACCGGCTGCCAGGGGCCGGTGATGGCCAAGGTCAATCCGTAGTGCTGGATGTTGACGAACATCGTCTGACCGGACGGCGAAAAGTGCACGCCCGTCAGCTCCGAATCGGCCCGTCCGACGTTGGACCCGAACCGATACAACTCTCCCTGCGGCGTCACGCCCACCAGGTTGGGATTGTCATGGTCTTCGGATAGGAACAGGTCGCCCCAGGGCGAGACGGTCAGGTTGTCGCAGTTTTTGAGCAAATCGGTGTCGTTGGGCTCGATAAAGAGCGTCAGCCGGCCGGGCTGCCCGGCCTCGCGGTCAGTACCTTCGAAGGGACTGGGCACGTAGCGGAACACCTGTCCCTTCTGATTTTGGCCGCCGTTGGTGCAGGCGAAGTATAGCTCGTCGTCGCCAAACCACATCCCTTCCCCACGGGCGAAGCGGGCAGCGCCTTGCTCGTAGCCGCGGAAGCGCAGATCATCTTCCGGTGCCTCGACGTTGTCGATGTCCAGCCATTCCACGTCGAATGCCTCCCCGATCGGAAAGGTTGGCTCCTCCGTTTCGGGCCAGTTGCGGGTATCGGTGCGGGGGGCGCCTTTGAGGACCAGGATCTGGAGCCTGCCGCCGGCTTGAAGTTTGCCGGGGCGGTGGGGAATAAAGCGGTAGATCAGCCCGTCGTGGCGGTCTTCGGTCTGGTACACGATTCCTGTGCGTGGGTCTATGCAGACTGCCTCGTGATTGAAGCGGCCCATATCGACGAGCGGAATGGGATCGGCAGGCCGGATGTCCATCGAAGCCGGCACTTCAAAGTTGTAGCCATGGTCCCGCTCATTCTGATTAATTAGCCGGGTTTCGACGGTTTCCTCGCAAGTGATCCAGCTTCCCCAGGGAGTTGGTCCGCCGGCACAGTTGCGAATAGTTCCGGCCAGGCTCATGTATTGGCGCTCCACCTGTAGGGTAGCCTCGTTGTACACCACGGTGGTGGTCCCGCCGAGGGCGGGCATCTCGCCTTTGCCGTAGTCATAGAAGCGATCTGCCCCCAGACGGCGGAGGTGCTCGTACTGCTTGCCGAAGGCACCGCTGTCCAGATCCTCGGTGCCCACTTCATGGTTGCGCACCAGCAGCACCCGGCCATCCAGCCCGGAAAAGGAGGCCATGCCGTCGGCTCGGTTGGGGAGCAGCAGCCCGTCATCCATCAGGTCGCCCCAGCGGGAAATGATCTTGTAGGAAAATCCCTCGGGCAGGTCAAAGAGACCTGCCGGGTCTTTGCTGAGGGGCCCGAAGCCTTTGGTCAGCGGCAGGCTACCTGCCGAGGCGGAGGAGGAGGAATCCCCACAAGCCAGTAGATTTAGGCCCATAAAGCCCAGGCTCGCCAGCGAAGCCTGCTTCAGAAAATTACGGCGGGAACGGTAATGCATGAATGGTGATATCTAAGGTTGAACAGTCATCAAGGTAGCCATTTCAACCCGGAGAAACGTTAGGGCAATGTTAATACCGCAGCTGTGAGCATAGCGGGTGCGGCATGATCGCCCGGTAAATGGGAGTTGTCAGGGCAGAGGTGGATCATGAAAACCTGTTTTCGCAGCGCAGGCAACCCCCGGGGCGACCGAAAAGCCAATCTTTTTGGCGCTGATTCCCATATCGCTGCCCAGCAGCGTGCGGGGCTCCCCCTCTTCTTGGGCCAGGGACACCTACATGGAGCATAAGAAGGCGATGAGCCACCGTGAAATTTTCGAAAAAATAATGCATCATCAGGGTAGTTGATCAAGCTTGCGTATTAGTCCATGGCAAAAATCAATACGCCGAGAAAATCCTCAAACTGCAGGCAATCTG
>CAYVVK010000956.1:0-2036 GCA_964454855.1 uncultured Phaeodactylibacter sp.
CCTGCCCGCCGGCATCCCGGTACGCCAGCCTTACGGTTTGGCGCCGTACGATGGCCGCTTCGAAGCGGTCGTAGAAGTTGCAGTCGATGGGGATGTACTTTTCTGTTTTCGGCATAGCACTAAAATTACTTATTTGTCCTGACAAAACCACGCGGTTTCCGGCCGCCCGTTTACCGGATAAGAGCTTTTAATTGCTCCGCAGTCCAACCGCTGAAATTAGCAAAACGATATTACTCACGCTGCGCCCGGAGGTAGAGAATGAGCTGGCGGCGGCTATTTGGCCACTTCATAAGGAAGTGACAGATCACCGGAGGCCACGCTGTACACCGAATAGACGCCCAGCAGCGGAAAGTCCGGATTATCGGGATTGACTTCCATATAGGCCGCCACGCCATCGTACTTAAATTCCGTCTGCCGGTTCATCCGGTAGGCCGGCACGATCACGCTGATGCGCTTGCCCTTAGCCACTACATGGAAACCGGGTGAGTCCATAAACATAGGCATACCCGGGTTGGTGGGGGGTAGTACGACTGTAGAATCGCCCTTTTCAAACTGTTTGACGGACAGCCCGCCGGGCGCCCGCTCATCCGGCTGGAGCACCACCCAGTGCGGATGCCATATGCGGCCATCATTGGCGTAATTGCGGTCCAGGTTCTCATCCCAGAGGGGGGTGTCGTCAAAGTCGGGATGAGACGTGAGCGCCAGCGCTACGATACCTTCCGTTGCCGAGAAACCGACATCCGTCGATTTTAAAGTAGTTGGGAAAACATAGCCCAGTACCGGGGCGCCATCCATTTGGCCGGCGGGTTCCGGCTGAGACCTGCCCGCTTCGCCCTTCACCTGAATGGAAAAAACAAGCAATTCCAGGCCTTCATCATACCGCACCTCGGCCTGCTCAATGGCCAGGTCGGGGCTCTTTTGGAAGCGGGGCGATTCGTTTTCGCCTTGCGCCATGGCCGTAATGAAAAGGAAGCTTGTTGCCAAAATTGAACACACACACTTTTTCATAAAGTCGATCATTTTTAGTTGGAAATACTAACTATTTACAGGAGAAAAATTTTGCTTGCTTTGTTGGGGTAGAATAACGCTTCAAATATAGTTAGAAATACTAACTATATCAAATATTACAAAAAATTATTCTCATTGAGTGCTTGTTTCTTTAGAATTTGAGGCAGGTGAAATTTTGCCTGTGAGATAAGCACCGCTGTTGTTGGGCCAGGCCGCCTTTGAGGGAAAGCTTTGATGTTCAACGGCTTTCCAGGTACTTGTGAATGGCTGCAAAGCCCAGCCTGCCCATGCCCTTATTCTTGGCTTCTGCGAAAAGCTCCTTGGCGAGGTTGGCCAGATAGAGCGGCTGGTTCAGTTCGTAGGCCGTCAGGCTGGCCAGGTGCAGGTCCTTATGCATCCATTCCAACGGGAATTGTACTTCGTAATCGCTTTCCCGGATCATCTGGGCTTTGGCTCCCGTAAAGGGGGCGGCTACTACCAGATTGGGAACTGAATTTAACAAGAACTCTCGCGAAATGCCCATTTTCTGTATGTGTTTTGTATTTTGATGAACGTAAAGATAAAGAAGTCAGGAGATGAGCTTGAAGTCATCTCCTGACAAAGGCCTTCAGGGCCTCAAGCACTTCCTGGGGTTCCACCCGCTTGCGGTAGTCGCCGCCGGCGTAGGTTATGCTGCCATTCTGAGCAATGACAAAGGTGCAGGTAATGCCATGCAGTGGGGGAACCATTAGAAATCCGGCAGAAATAACACCAAGGCGTCAGCAGCTGGAAAGGATAAAGGTGAAAGTAAGATGGTGGCCAGCTGAAAGGCAGCACCAACCTATGGCTGCGGCCTCAGATAACCCGCCACCTCATCTGCAGATGATGCCCGGAGCCCCTTTTTACCTTTTCACCATTTCGGACGTTGTCCAACCCAAATATTGCTCAAGCTTTTAGAGTCATGCCCAGTTGACAAGCCATTACATGGTATGGCATTTTTTTCTTTAAATTTGTTAGAGTACCTCCGGCGTATTCTATTTCTTCAACAC
>CAYVVK010000956.1:2046-2295 GCA_964454855.1 uncultured Phaeodactylibacter sp.
AAAATCCCGAATCCCAAATGATCCGGCCTGTTGTTTATCTGGCTTTTGCCAATGACTCTTCCGCTCTCCTGCCCATGCTTACTGAAGAGGCGCAGCAATTAGAGCGCATCTTTCGCCGCGTTTCCGATACGCACATTCAGTTGGTAAAAGACGAATTTGCGACTCTTGATACCATAGCTGATAAGTTGAGGCACTTTGGCCAGCAGCTGCAAATCTTGCACTACGCCGGCCATGCCGATTGCCGCCGGC
>CAYVVK010000957.1:0-2295 GCA_964454855.1 uncultured Phaeodactylibacter sp.
TTAGACTCCCGCCACTCCTTTTCGATCAGCTTGTCGAAATGGTCATTGGGGGTGAAGTTTTCCTCAATGCGTTTGGCGTTCTCGTGCAGGCTTTGGATGGCTTTGGCCTTATCCGTATGGCCGAGTTTGGCGCGCTCCACGGCGGTGCGCAGGGTGGCGATGGTTTCGTCGTATACTTTGGTGGGAACAGGGAAAGGCTTGCCGTCCTTGCCGCCGTGGGCGAAGGAGTAGCGGGCGGGGTCGCGGAAGCGGGAAGGCGTGCCGTGGATGACTTCGCTGACCAGGGTGAGCGACTGCAGGGTGCGCGGGCCCAGGCCCTTCAGCAGGAGCAGCGACTCGAAATCCTGTAGTTCCTGCTCGTAGGCCAGGGCGATGACGCTGCCCAGGCGGCGCAGGTCCACATCCTTGGCCTTTACATCGTGATGGGCCGGCAGGCGGATCCTGCGGATCTCCTCGATCATGCGGTTGGGGTGCTGGGTGGAAATGTCCAGTACCCCATCGCGCGTTTTATCGGCGGTGTGGTCGGTAAGGTTAAGGATCAGGCCCTGGTTCTGGCCGTAGATGGAGGTATGGGGTGCATCCACGAAGGACTGGAAAGCTTTGGAGTGCCAGTGGTAGCGGCGGGCGTAGCCGTTCTGCTCGTTCATACCCTGCTGCACCACTGTCCATTCGCCATCTGCCGAAACGATAAAGGAGTGCAGGTAGATCTGATAGCCGTCCTGCACAGCGGTATTGTCCACCTTGGCGCTGAGGCGGCTGCTGCGCACCAGGCTCAGCCCGTCCAGCCCGGTCTTGTCGGCCACCTGCATCAGTTCCTGAGGCGTGTTGCGGGAGTGCCGGCCCCGGCCTCCACAAACGTACAGCCCTAGCTCTTTAGAGATGGGGTTGATGGCCCGTTTCAGGGCGCCCACCACGGAGGTCGTGATGCCGGAGGAGTGCCAGTCCATGCCCATCACCGCCCCGAAGGACTGGAACCAGAGCGGGTCGCTCAGCCGGCGAATGACTTCCGCCCGCCCGTATTCCACCACCAGGGCTTCGACGATGGCGCAGCCCAGTTTGGCCATGCGATCGGCCAGCCAGGGCGGTACGCGGCCGTAGTGGAGAGGCAGGTCGGCGTGTCCGGATCGTTGCATCATTATTGATTTTCGAACCCGAATTTACACAAAAAGTTTTATTTTCTTGTTTTTAAAACAAAATTTGAATCGGAGTCCGAATAGAAAAATTGACTTCATACACAATCCCTGTACCGGGCAAACTACCCCTGCTCGCCAAATCGTAAATGCTCAAATGCTTAAATCACGTCATTGAGGATTTAACATTTATGATTTTTGATTTTCTCGGGCCTCTTACCCCTGCACACTGCCTACTGCCTACTGCCTACTGCCTACTGCCCACTGCCTACTGCCCACTGCCCACTGCCCACTGCCCACTGCCTACTGCCCACTGCCCACTGCCTACTGCCTACTGCCCCCTCCACTTCCCCTTCAACATCCCCGCCGCCTTGGTATACCCGCCATCCGCCCCATCCACAAAATGCACGTGTTGGTTCTCCCGGTCGCGCACGTAGCAGGACATGATGCTTTCCTTACTCACATGCAGGCCGAAGAAGATCAGCCCTTCGGCTTCCATCCGCTCCAGTTCGGCCGTCAGGCGTCGGCGCTGCTCCGCCGTCCCGGAGATGACCGTATTGATGCGGCCGTCGAGCGCGAAGGTGTCCGAGAACTCCACCAGTTTCCGCAGGTAATTTTTCCCCCTTTCGTAAAACAGGAAATAGAGGTAGCCAAAAAGGGTGATCAGGTAGTTTCGCAGCAGGTACCCGAGGTCGAACCGGCCCAGTTTGGCCCGCATCTCGGTATTGATCTTACCCAGGGTAGCCTGTAGTTGCAGCATGGAGGTAGAGATGGGGTTTCTGGCCGGCTGTGGGCCATATGTTTCATCGATCAGGGAGAGTACTTTTTGATACACCTGCCCGTGGCTGGCCGCCTCCCGGGCTTCCACCAGCAGGCAGACCACTTCGTTCAGGCCTTTGGGTGGCCGGACGGCATCCCAGCGGCATTCCATGCCGTCCAGGTCCAGCGTACTGCTTTCACTTTCGGGTTTGAAGGGCAGAAAACCCTCGCTTTTAATGAGGCGCTCGGCGTACTTCAGGGCATTGCCCAGCACCAGCGGCACTTCATAGAGTGCGCCGAACCTCGCCTTGGCAATATGGAGTTGTTCACCTGCCCGGTAGGCCTCGGCAACATTGACATGCCCCACCCGCAATTCCAGCCCGAAATTGCGGCGGGTATTCTCCCG
>CAYVVK010000958.1:0-2288 GCA_964454855.1 uncultured Phaeodactylibacter sp.
AAACGCTTTATTTTCAGGCGTTCCGGGCAGATTGTTGAGCATAGCGAAACCCGCCTGGGTTATATTGTTCTGTCCACCTACTTAATATGCTCAGTGTAATTAGATTTTCAAGTAACATCCATCCAGGGCTGGTGGCGCCGAAGGTAGAATTTTTCTTCAAGTTCAGGAATGAGGAGGTTTTCGATTTTTGATTCGATCAACTCGTGACTACCATAAAAATCAAGGCGTAATCTATCCTGTCCGTCACTGTATATTCGAAAAAGAAGTGTGGATGGCCCAGTATACTTTAAAACTGCCGATTGCCAATCCACCAGGATAAGCCTGTCAATAAACACCTTCGCTTGTCGAGCCCGAGATCCTGGCCGCCTTTTATATTTGCATGAATAACTTTTTCCGGCTGCTTTCCCACTGGCACTCCGTTATCCCGCTTGGCGGCCCGGAAGGCCGCCTGCCGGGTGTCGAAAACCTTGCCGGTGTCCTTTGGGGTAAGCACAGGATTCAGAAGCCGGCACCTCATTAGGATAGGTTCCAAATCCAGCTATATCTCCATCCAGGTTAGCGATCCATATGTTAAGGTGCCTGTCCGGATCCCAGGCTGAACTCCCCCCAAGGCTATCATAGAACAGTTCAATTCCATTTCCAAAGTAATTTTTATCAGTATATCTCCTTACTATGCCAGCGCGTTTTTGGCCTTTAGGGCCTGAAAGCGCTAAACAAAAGTGATTAGAGAAATGTGGTTATACATGATGGGAGTTTTCGATTCATTGTTCAAGTAAAACGCCAAATGCTCTCCTGTGTGATGGGCAGGAAAGCATTTGGGCAGGAAATTATTCTCTCTTTACTGTTTCATAAGTTTCAGTGAAAACAATTCTCCCTTTTCCGGATCCATAAGCCTCACGATATAAACCCCAGCATGAAGGCCAGACACATCGTGCCCGTTTTCCCCTGTAAATTTCCTACTTTTGCCCCGCCAGGTATCAGGCCATACTCATACCTGATCATAAATATTTCAGAACCTGTATCCTGCCGGCCTTCCGGTAAAGCCTACTGCTTCACCAATAGCCGTTTTACCGAAAAGCCGGCCTACAACTCAACCATCGCCCTATGTCCATTGTAAATGAATTTAACGACTACCGCGCCAAGATGAATGAGAAGATCCTGGCGGAAGACAATAAAGTGCTGAAGCGATTTTTCAATCTGGATACAAATGCGTATCAAGACGGGGCGCTTTCCAAAAAGACGAAAGAGCTGCTCGGCCTGGTGGCCTCCATGGTGCTGCGCTGTGACGACTGCATCCGCTACCACCTGGGCACCTGCTACGAGCTGGGCGTCACGAAAGCGGAAGTATATGAAGTCTTCGCCATCGCCAACCTGGTGGGCGGGTCCATCTGTATTCCGCATACGCGGCGGGCGGTGGAGTATTGGGAAGCGCTGGAGAAAGAGAGTTTTGAGTGAGGAGGTTTGGGTTTCGAGTTGTGATGCCTGAAATGAACTTTATCATTTGATGGATAACTCAAAACTCTTGACTCAAAATTCAAAACTTTCCGGGAACTTAAAAGGAAAAAAATGGCAAAGCAAGACTACCTGCAGCAACTCAACGACGTACAGCGCGCCGCCGTCACGCAGGCCGACGGGCCGGTGCTCGTGGTGGCCGGCCCCGGTTCGGGCAAGACGCGGGTGCTCACCTACCGCATCGCCCATCTGATAGAAGAGGGCGTAGCGCCCTGGGAGATCCTCGCGCTGACCTTTACCAACAAGGCGGCCCGTGAGATGAAGGAACGCATCGCCAGGGTAGTCGGTGATCGCGCCAATAAGGTATGGGCCGGCACCTTCCACTCCATCTTCGCCCGCATACTACGGGTGGAAGCGGATAAGATCGGCTACCCCTCCAATTTCACCATTTACGATTCGGATGACACCAAGAGCGTGATCAGCACCATCATCCGGGAGATGAACCTCAGCAAGGACGCCTATAACGTCAATACCGTACGCTCACGCATCTCTTCCGCCAAGAGCAACCTCATCACGCCAAAGCTGTACGAGCAGGACGAGGAGTTGCGGCAGCAGGACCGCCTGGCCAAGCGGCCGCATACTTACGCCATCTACCAGAAATATACCGCCCGCTGCAAGCGCTCAGGCGCCATGGATTTTGACGACCTGCTGTACCGGCTGTATGAGCTGTTCCAGAAAAACCCCGACAACGTACTCGAAAAGTACCGTAAGAAATTCAAATACGTGCTGGTCGACGAGTTTCAGGATACCAACCACCTGCAGTACGCCATTGTGCG
>CAYVVK010000959.1:0-2281 GCA_964454855.1 uncultured Phaeodactylibacter sp.
GGCGCAGTTGCGATTTGTCCCCCTACCGCGCCAGGTTTTGGATCACGGTATCCCACCTTTTAGTGAGTACGGCAGCCCTGAGAAAATATAGCTTTTCTACCGTACCCTTGTCCCAGAAAGTCGAGGCATTTTTGAACCGCAAATTAATAACCCGCCGGACGCCCGACCTGGCTACCAGGGCCGATTTGCCCCCCATCAATAAACCACCAACACCCCCCGCATAGTCTGATAATGCCCCGGGAAAGTGCACACATACATATACGTACCCGGCTGTTCCGGCGCCACGAAGTAGATGGTTTCCGAAGTGCCGGGGCCCAGCAGGCCGCTGTGGTGCAGCACCTTGTCCGAATCGGGCACATAGTCCATGGCCTGGCCTTTGAGGCCCAAGTTCATAGCGGTTATGCCGACGAGATCGGCGCCGCCGGGGGTGGTGAAGACGATGTTGTGGGGCATGTCGTCGTTGTTGTAGAAGGTGAGTTTGACCTTACTGCCTGCCTTTACCTGCAGGCGGCTTTGGTCGTATTTCAGGCCGGGCAGGGTGCTGATTACCAGGCTCTTGTCGGGTTCGCCCCAGCCGACGGGCATGCGGGTTACGCGCTTGGAGGCGGAGGGAGCAGTTGCCGGAGCAGGTTTGGGGTTGGGTTTAGCTTTTGTGATTTTCTTTTCCGGGGGCGCCGGCCGGTCCTCTTTCTTCTCCATCATATGCTGATGTTTCTCCTTTTCCGCTTTTGCGGAGGCGGCAGCTGCTCTTTCCTTGGCTTCCCAGTATTCTTCCACCACTTTTACGGCAGTTTCCTTATCTGCGGAGGAAAGCTGCAGGCCTTCGGCCTTCGGCAGGGCGTTCAGGGTGTAGTAAGCCGCATTGTGTAGCAGCGGGTAGTTGCCGTTGTAAGATTCCACCCCCTCCGCCTTGACCTCGTGGATGAACTTTAGCCGCAGGCTATCCACCAGCAGGCGGGCATGTAGGCCATTGTCGGATACGCGGATGCCGCGGATGGGGCAGTTCTGCTCCATCACCACCGGGCTGCCGTACACCGGGTGGTATTTATAAATGAAGCTGGTAATGGCGTAGGATTCCGGGTTGAGGGCGGTGTTCTTGTCCACCGGCTGGGTAAATTCCAGCTCGAAGCCGTCGGGCATGGCGCGCACCGCTTTGATCTCGAAGGGTGTCTCGCCCGTCCACACCAGGCGCTGCAGGCCGAAGGGTTCCTTGCCGGTGGAGCCCCATCCCCGGTTGGTTTGGCCGACGAAGAGGGAGCCGTCCCTGCCCCAGGCCATGCGCAGCACGCCCGACTGAAAGCCCTCGCGGAAATTAAAGGCGGCGCCCTGGTATATGCCATCCACTTTTTCCAGGAAAACCCTTACGATCTTGCTCTGCCCCTGGTCGCCGATGAGCAGCTGGCCGGCGAAGGGGCCAAAAGCGCCGCCGGTTTCATCGGTGATGATCTCAGCGGTTGAAATGCCCAGGATGCCGTGGGGCAGCCAAACTGCCGGGGTTTTAATGGCCGGCAGTTCTTCTTCCAGAGCGAAAAGTGGCGTAGGGATCTCTTTTTCAATGTTCTTTGGCTTGGTGGGTTGCTGTCCGGGAGGGGCTATTTGCGGGTTTACGCGGTAGTAGATGTCTTCCGTCCGGATGTCAAGCGGCGATTCCGGGAGGCCTGTCCAGCGCAGGCCCGCGGGATGGCCGGTAAAGTCTCCTTTCTCCAAATGCACCAGGCCGCCGGAACCCATCCAGTCGCCCTGGTTGTCGGCGTAGAAAATCTCGCCGTCCACCAGGCCGATGCCGCAGGGCGAGCGCATGCCCGTGGCATAGGGTTCCATTTCTCCTTCCGGGCTGATGCGCATCGTCCAGCCGCGCCAGGGTACGCGGCTCTCGCCCCGCCACCATTCCACATCGCCGAAGGCTACGTTGCCGGTGACGAACAGGCTCCCGTCCGAAGCGATCTTGGGCCCGAAGGAATACTCGTGATAGTGGCCGGAAAGCGGCCAGGCGTAGATGGTTTCATAGAGCTCCGCCCTGCCGTCGCCGTTCTCATCCACCAGGCGGGTGAGTTCGCCGCGCTGCGCCATGTAGAGATCGCCGTCCTGATAGGCCAGGCCCAGTATCTCGTGCAGGCCGCTGGCAAAAAGGCGGTAGTGGGGATACTGCCCGTTCGCCATGTAGGGGTTCTCAATAAGGTATACCTCTCCCCGGCGGGTGGAGGCGGCGAGGTTGCCGTTGGGCAGGGTAGCGAGGCCGCCAACCTCCAGCTCGATGCCTTCAGGTACCGGCAGGGTGATC
>CAYVVK010000960.1:0-2279 GCA_964454855.1 uncultured Phaeodactylibacter sp.
TGCCCGCCGCCCTGATCACCGCAGGCCGCAGCCTGCTGCCGGAAACGCTGATCCGCCTGCGCCGCCGGGGCCGCAAACTGGCCGGGCCGGAGATCGACCTGGCGCCGGATGTCAATCCCGCCGGCGAGTGGGGTATTCCACTGGAAAACCAGGTAACTTATGCCGGCAATGCCCTGCGCATGATGGGCCTTACCGGTAATTTTGCTCCGCTGGTAGTGCTCTGCGGCCATGGCAGCCAGACGGAGAACAACCCCTACGCCGCCGCCCTCGACTGCGGCGCCTGTGGAGGCAGCCACGGCGGGCCCAATGCAGTGGCCATGGCCAGCATCCTCAATCAGCCGGAAGTGCGCCGGCGCCTGCAGGAAGAAGGCATCGATATCCCGGAGGACACGCTCTTCCTTGGGGCCCAACACAATACCACCACCGACGAAGTGCGCCTGCTGGCCCTGCCCGAGCTGTCGGAAGAAAAGCAACGGCAGGTAGCCGCCCTGCGCAGCGGATTGCAGAAAGCTCAGAAAGGTAACCTGGCGGCCCGGGCCGGCCAATTCGGCAAAAAGGACGCCCGCGGCATGCTACGCCGCAGCACCGACTGGTCGGAAGTACGCCCGGAATGGGGGCTGGCGGGCAATGCCGGCTTCGTGGTAGCGCCCCGCCACCTGACGGCCAAACTCGACCTGCGGGGCTGCTGCTTCCTCCACTCCTACGACTGGCAGCAGGACCCGGAGAACACCTCCCTGGAAGTCATCCTGACCGCCCCGCTGGTGGTCGCCCAGTGGATCAACAGCCAGTACTTCTTCTCTACGGTGGACAATGTGGCCTTCGGCAGCGGCAATAAGATCACCCACAACGTGGCCGGAAAAGTTGGCATCATGCAGGGTAACGGCAGCGACCTGATGCACGGCCTGCCGCTGCAGTCGGTCATGAAGAGCGACCGGGAACTGTACCATCAGCCCTTGCGCCTGACAGCCTTTGTCGTAGCTCCCCGCGAGCGAGTGCAGGCCCTGGTAGACAAGCATGAGATCCTGCAGCAAATGTTCTTCAACGAGTGGGTAGTGATGCAGGTGTTCGATCCCGAGGAAGAGAAGATGTGGCGGCTGGAAGCTTCTGGGAAGTGGGCGGCGGTGGGGGATTCGGAATAGGCAGTCTTCTGAGCCTTTAAGCGGCGGGGCGGGCTTTAGCCGCCTCGCCGTCAGCACATGCCGCCCGGCGGTTACAATAGGCAGCTCCTGGAGCGCAATGTGAAATTGCATTATTCCTCTGTGCCTCCTTCCCCGTGATCCACCTCAAAGCGGGCCAGGGGAGCCATCTTGGCCTTATTCAGGCTAAGCATCGTTCCGTCTTCACTAAGGGTGTAGTTATCGGCCTGTTCGAAGACCTCACTCATTTCTTTTTGCAGGTCGCCCTTCATGCAGGCCATCTCGGTAGATGCCAGCTTAGAAAAGGAAATGGTGTTGTGGTCACCGACATCGTAGCTGCCCATGATGTTATTGCAGCCATCATTGCCCGCCAGGCGGAAGCCTTCTGCCTCTCCGGTAAGCCGAATGAACGGTTCGCGGGCAAGGTCCATATCGGCTAGGGGTTTACCCATGATCTCCACCAGCTTCCAGCGCTTATCCACCAGGCTTCTCTGCTCCTGGCCGGGGCGATTATCGTGGGCGCCGTCCTGCTGCTGTTCGCCCGATTTAGGGCTACAGGAGAATAGGGCGAGCATCATCAGGGGTATCATCAGGAAAGATAATCTCTGTTTCATACATCGGGTTTTAGTGGAAAATATTGACCTGCTTCTTGTAACGTAAGCAGAAGGGTAATATTCTCTATAGAAAGCCTACCCTCCCCACATGCTGTACTCCAATGCGAGCCGGGGATTCAAATACCATAAGCGGCCTGCCGATATACTCATTTTCTCAAAACCCCAGCCCGATTATACTCAAAATTCATCCGGGCAATATGGCGGATGGATATCTCCTGCGGGCACTCCACCTCGCAGGCGCCGGTATTGGTGCAATGGCCGAACCCCTCGGCTTCCATCTGCGCCACCATTTTCTCGGCCCGTTCGGCAGCTTCCGGGCGGCCCTGCGGCAGCAGGGCCAGGTGGCTGATCTTGGCGCCGGTGAAGAGGGCCGCTGAGGCATTCTTGCAGGTAGCCACACAGGCCCCACAGCCGATACAGGCTGCCGCATCGAAGGCTTCTTCGGCCACATCATGCCCTATGGGGATGGCATTGGCCTCCGGCGCATCGCCGGTGCGGGTGGAGATGTAGCCGCCGGACTGAATGATGC
>CAYVVK010000961.1:0-2273 GCA_964454855.1 uncultured Phaeodactylibacter sp.
CTGGGTGCATCATTCTGGATGAGCAGTGGTTCTATTTCGTCTTTGTATTCCGGCAGGTGTTCCTCCATGAATTTTTCAAAGCCCCGGCGGTGGTTCTCCTGGATATTTCGTTCGAAGCGCTCGGGGGTCATATCCAGTTCGAAGGCCATGAGGTTGGGGCGCTGGTAGATGTTGATGGCGATGACCCGGGCATCAGACTGCGCCTGTTCTTTGAGGGCCAGTGCGGTTTTGAGGGCCCGCACGGAATTCTCAGAGAAATCAACCGGCACCAGTATGGGCTGCCATTTTTGGGGCGCCTCTTCCGGTATGACCATCACATTGGTTTCGCTCTGGCGGATGAGGTTCTTGGCAAGGATGCCGTGTTCGCCGGGGCCGGATCTTTTGCCAATGACCAGCATGTCGGCATCGCGCTCTTCCGCCAGGCTTAGCATTTCTTCCAGGGGGGAGCCTTCGGCAACGAAGTACTGGATGTCATCGACGTTTTCCAGCCGGAGCCCCTGGCCCACTTTTTCCTGGAGGCTTTCCATCGCCTCTTTCTGAAATTCAAGTACTTTATCATCTACTTTTTCTCCGGGGCGCAGCGTCCAGCCCAGGGGGTTGGGAAGGATGTGTACAAAGGAAAGGTTCCGGAAAGGGATGGGCTGGCCGAAGAGGTTGAGAAAGGCCAGTATGGGTTCGTCAGATTCTTTGAAACTCAGGCCCACCACCGCTTCCTTAATGATAAATGGTTGAAGGGTAGATAGCTCTTTATCGGATTGGGTACGCATAATGGTATGATTTTTCGGTTAGGGAAACGGGCGTCAATTCATAAAAGTAAGGCGATTCCGGGCAGAATTGCAATGATAAAAATCAGTAGGCCCGGAAGGCCGGCTTGTTGCTTTCCGCCATCATTACCTGGCTCCTGATAGGAGCGCTGCCCTTTCCTGAAGAGGGCATGGAGCTGCAGGAAGGGTAAGGGGGTAGTGGCTGTTCGCTGAATTATTTGTATGTTCCCGCCTAATGAAAAAACGCAAGCATGAAATTTGACAAATCCGAAAACCGCTTTTCCTCAAAAAAGGAGATCACTTTTCTGGGGCACTGCAGTGTCTCTCCGCTATATCCCACCGCTGCCGAAAAGGCCATCGAGATCATCCGCGAGCAACAGTACCGGGGCGGTACGGGCAAGCTGATCGAATATTATACCGAAGAGATGGAGCAGTTTAAAATACAATCCGCGCGGCTGCTCCGCACCGAACCTGCGAATATGGCGGTGGTGAAGAACACCTCCGAGGCGCTCTCCATGGTGGCTAACGGCTACCCGTTCGAAGAGGGAGACGAAGTCATTTCCTTTGCCCACGAATACCCCGCCAACTACCACCGCTGGCGCCTGCAGGAATTGAAACGGGGGGTAAAGCTCAAATTGTTGCCCAATGTACCGGCGCGCCACGATATTCCCTCCGGGCTGGTGGGAAAGTGGAGCTTCAATGCACTGGAAGAAATGATCACGCCCCGCACCAAAGTGGTCGCTCTCAGCCATGTGCAGTACACCAGTGGCTATGCGGCCGATTTAAAGAAGCTGGGAGAACTCTGCAAAGCGCACGATATCGACCTGATAGTGGATGTAGCTCAAAGCCTGGGCAGCATGCCGGTTTTTCCGGAAGAATACCACATCGCCGCCCTGGCCTCCGCCGGCTGGAAGTGGCTGCTGGGCCCTATGGGCACTGGTGTGTTCTATACCTCCGCCTTACTGCGCAATAAACTGGATACCGTACAGGTAGGCGCCGAAACCATGGAGCAGGCCTGGAACTTTCTCGACCTGGATTGGAACCCTGTGGAAACGGCCAAGCGCTTTGAGTACAGCACTTCTCCCGTCACCCTGGTAGCCGCTCTGGCCACCTGCATGAGGGAAGTGCACAATCCCTATGGAGCGGAGGCCATATTCCGGGAGATCCTCCGCCTGCAGGATCTGTTTCTGGAAAAGCTGGATAGTCCGTTCATCAAGCCCTTGCTCTTTGAACCGGAGCACCGCTCGGGCGTGCTGTCGCTGTACTGTGAAGATCTGGATGCGGTGAAGAACAGGCTGAAAGAGGCAAAGGTGTTCTGTGCGCCCCGCGCCGGTTATCTGCGGGTGGCGCCGCATTACTTCAATACGGAGGAGGATATGGAAAGCCTGGCGGAACTGCTGAATGAGAGGTAGGCAGAAAGCAGCTGAGTATGTGTTTAGCGGCCTGAAAGGAATAGTCGCGTCGCGAATTCCATGGGGCCAGCCTACCTTAGCACGGGGCGCCCCGTGT
>CAYVVK010000962.1:0-1526 GCA_964454855.1 uncultured Phaeodactylibacter sp.
TGTCAACTGCCCATACGGGCCCGTACCGGGGTTTACTGCCGACTGCACTAGTGCCCCTGGCACTAGCCTTTTTCCTGGAGTAGCTTACGCAATTCCCGCAAGTTGGCAGATTCGTCAAAAACAGCCTCAACCCCAACTGCAAAGCCTGGAACTACTTCACTTTCCAAAACATCCCCTTTGACTTTTTTTGCAAAGAGTTGGTAGGATTCCTTTTGATCATCCAATCGGTACAATTCTATGGCCTGAGCATCGGGGTCTATGATCCAATACTCTTTAATGCCATGAAGGGCATAATCGCGATATTTGATCTCCCGGTCGCGTTTGATGGAATCACTACTCAGCACCTCAACCACCAGCCCCGGGCCCGGAAATTTCCATTGGTCGGGAGAAAACTGATCGGCAGTTTGTTTATCAAAAAAAGCAATGTCCGGTTCGTAGTCATTGCGAGTGGTAGGAATGAGAGCCTTTTCCGATTTCACGCTTCCCAGGCCATGTGCCCGAACATAAATGTCCAGAAGCTGAGAAAGAAGCTTGGTGGCTTCGATATGCTTATTCTTTGATGGTGAATGCATGACTATTTCCCCGTTGATGAACTCCCACTTGTCTTCCGGTGTGATCCGGTCATAGAATTCCTGTCTTTTTTGCTGCTCTATTTCCCATAGATGCTCCATCTCATCCAATAACGATCGGAAGTTAGGTGATTCCAGAATGGGGCGAAGAATATCTGAACTTGGTATCATGTCATTTAAAACACGAATTTCTCTCGGGGAGTTTCGTAATTATACTACCGGTAATTTAGCCAATTTTCCGCAAATCTACAACGCGATTGAGTTTCCCCCCCTCACTACGTGGAATACTCCCCGGCTCGCTCAGCCTTACCGTCATCGTCAGCCCGATGCTTTCCTTGATCTTCCTGCTTATTCCGGCATGCAATTCGCGCAGGGCATCGGGCAGATCGGCTGTTTTTTGCTCCAGGTTGGGACGGCCCAGTTCCCGCAGCACCTCGTCCTGCACCTCCACCTTCACTTCCAGGGCATCCATGGCGCCATCGCGGCTGACGATCAACTGGTAGCTGGGTTGCAACTGGCCGAAGCCGTTGATCACCTCTTCCACCTGAGTGGGAAAGAGGTTCACGCCGCGGATGATGAGCATGTCGTCCGAACGCCCGCGAATCGGGCCCATCTTGATGTGAGTGCGCTTCTTGGAATGTTCGTAGTAGATGTTGGTGATGTCATTGGTCCAGTAGCGCAGCAAGGGCATGGCCTCTTTAGTGAGGGTGGTGAACACGAGTACGCCGAATTCCCCTTCCGGCAGAGGCTCTCCGGTATCTTTATCCACTACTTCGGGGAAGAAGTGGTCTTCCCAGATGTAGCTGCCGGTTCCTTTCTCCTCAAAATCTTCGTTGGACACCCCCGGGCCGATGATCTCGCTCAGGCCGTAGATGTTGACGGCATTGACGCCCATGCCCGCCTCCACCTGCGCGCGGATGGCCTCCGTCCAGGGCTCAGCGCCCAGGATGGCGGTGT
>CAYVVK010000962.1:1536-2271 GCA_964454855.1 uncultured Phaeodactylibacter sp.
CCGGAGCGATGCCCCGCGCAGCCAGTTCTTCCGTCAGGCGCTGCGCATAGGAAGGCGTACAGCAGATCACCTCCGGGCGGAAGTCCTGCAGCAGGAGCAGCTGCCGCTCCGTCATACCGCCCGACACGGGAATGACCGTCATGCCCAGCAACTCCCCACCGTAGTGCATGCCCAGGCCGCCGGTGAAAAGCCCATAGCCGTAGGCGTTCTGCAGCTTCATGCCCGGCCGGCAGCCCGAAGCGGCCAGAGAGCGGGCCACTACTTCGGAAAAAACGGCAATGTCGCTTCGGGAATAGCCCACTACCGTTGGCTTGCCGGTCGTTCCGCTGGAGGCGTGCAGGCGGATGGTTTTCTCTACAGGTATGGCTAAGAGATCGAAAGGATAATTCTCCCGCAGATGCTTTTTCTTAGTAAAGGGCAGGCGGTGCAGGTCCTGCACGCCCCGGATATCGGCGGGCCGGATGCCGGCTTCATCCAGTTGCTGTTTGTAGAAAGGCACGTGCTCGTAGACGTTTTTTACCAGCTTTTGCAGGCGCTCGTTCTGCAGCCGGCGCAGCTTGTCCAGCGGAAGGGTTTCTATGTCTTTGTTGTACATGTGGTTAGGTGTAATGGTTTATCGGTTTTATGGTTTTGCGGTTTTGCGGTTTTGGTGTTTTACGGTTTTGCGGTGTTACGGTGTATTCCCGCCTACGCCGAGGCTTCGACGGGCAGAGCTAAGAAGCTCACGAATCTAGA
>CAYVVK010000963.1:0-2271 GCA_964454855.1 uncultured Phaeodactylibacter sp.
ACGCCTGCCCCGGGCTCTACGCGACGCTCGCGCTGCGCGGCTTCTTTCCCGTAGCCCAGGCCGGCGAAACGGCAGCTGCCGCAATGAACATGCTGGCCAATACCGATGCCATTATTTTCGACCTGCGCCAGAACGGCGGCGGCGACCCGGGCATGATCCAGCTGCTGACGTCCTACCTCTACAAGGCAGGCAAGCATGTCCACCTCAACAACTTCTATAACCGCCATACCAATGACACCTCCCAGACCTGGACGCTGCCCTATGTACCGGGCAGGCGCAATCCCGAGGCGGAAGTATTCATCCTCACCAGCGGCCGTACTTTCTCAGCGGCGGAGGAATTTACCTACAACCTGAAGAACCTGGAGCGGGCTACCGTAGTGGGAGAAACCACCGGCGGCGGAGCCCATCCCGGCGGCATGGTGCCCATCGCGCAGCGCTTTACGGCATTCATTCCCGACGGGCGCGCCATCAACCCCATCACCAATACCAACTGGGAGGGCACGGGGGTGAGCCCGCATGTGGAAACAGAGAAAGAAAGGGCCCTGGCCGTAGCCCACCAGATGGCCCTGGAAAAGCTGGCGGAAAAAGCCGAATCGGAAGAGGACAAAAAATACTTCGAATGGTTTGCCGGCTACCTGAAAGCCAAAACTGAACCGCCGGTACTCCCCGAAGAACAGATGCAGGCCTGTGCCGGTAAATACGGCCCCCGCAGCCTGTTGTTCGAAGAAGGGAAGCTTTATTACCAGCGCACCGGGCGCCCGAAGATGGCACTACAACCAATGTCTCCCACCACCTTTGCCATGCAGGACGATCCCGGACTGCGCTTTACGATAGAAATGGAAAACGGAGAGGCGGTGGCCCTCATACTGGAAAGCATCGGCGGCTGGAAAGAGCGGACGGAGCGCCAGGATGCTCAGCCCTAGGACACAGTGGGAAGTTGACAGTTGACAGTCGCAATAACAAACAAGTTACCAAACCATTGTAACACAAAACACCTGTCAATTAATTAATTACTGCCCAAGATGGGTATCGATAGCTTCGGCGGCCAGCCGGCCGGTGCGCATGGCCGCATTGATGGAGCCATTCAGCAGGTGGTCACCGCAAACGAAGTGGTGCCCACCTCGCTGTAGTTCATCGGGGGCGATGTCATGCCGCACTTCCTGCTGCCGGGGCAGGGCGTAATTCACCTCCCTCACATCCAGCAGTTTCCAGGCTTCCACTTCCTTTCCAAACCAGAGCTGCAGCTCTTCCCGCAGCCGCTTCTCCAGCATCTCCTCCGACAGTTCCGTTTTACCGACGATGGAGACCGAGATCAGATGCTGGCCCTCGGGAGCATAGCCTTCCGCCACCTGGCTCATCACGGTGACGCTGTTGGCCAGTGCCCGGGGAAGGGTATTCAGGGCGATGATGGGCTTATCCAGCGGAGGATTGGGGGCAGTGAAGTGCACATGAGTGGTGCTGACAAAAAACTTCTGAGTGTCGGGAAAATACTCTTTCACGAGTTTGTTGGCCTGGGTAGCAAAGAGGACGCAACGGCCCTCGTAGGAGTGGCCATCAGCAGTAGATACTTTTCCTTTCTTTACGCTTTTTACAGTAGCATTCAGCTGGATGCTGCCTTCCGGCAGGTTGTCCGCAAGTTGGCGGGGAATGGCTTCCATGCCGGTATTGGGCACCGCCACCTCTCCTTCGGCGAACATTTTAAAGACAAAGTCGAACATGCGGCGGCTGGTTTCCAGTTCCCGTTCCAGAAAAATACCGCTGTAGAAAGGCTTGAAAAAGCGGCTGGCCACCTGCTCATCGAAACCGTATTCTTCTTTTAGCACTTTCATCGTGGGGCGCTCTTCGGCAGCAAAGACCTCATCCAGGCTCTTGGATTTTAAGGCCCACTTTAGCCTGAGGATATTCAGCTTGCTTGCCCAGCTGCCGGCCTTGGCGCGCAGGGTGGGAATGAGGCTGCTCCAGTCGCGCAGCGGGTCGCCGATGCGGCCCTGGCTGCCGTCGGGCTGCAGCAGTACCGCTCCGGGAAGGAAGGCCCTCAGATCCAGCTTATCATAATCCAACAGGGCTTTGGCTTCCGGATAGGCTGTGGCAAAGACCTGAAAGCCATGGTCGAGCAGAAATCCTTCTTTTTGCTCTGTCTTCACCCTTCCGCCCACTCTGTCGCTGGCTTCAAGCAGGAGGAAGGAGCGGCCGCGCCGGTGCAGGTAGTTGGCGGCGGTAAGGCCCGCCAGGCCGCCGCCTATGATGATCGTGTCTGTCATGTTCCTGTTT
>CAYVVK010000964.1:0-2265 GCA_964454855.1 uncultured Phaeodactylibacter sp.
ATGTATTTCAAATTCTCCAAGACGAAGCTTGGAGGTACCTTTTTACACAACCCCATCTGTTTCCGGAGGGAAGTAATGCTGGGCAAGAAGCTCTTTTTGAACTATTAATGAAAATTCCTTTGATGAACGGAGGGAATTTTCCGATGAACAGGCGGTTCTTTCAGAACCTGTGGCCCAGGGTCAGGAAGAAGCGGAGGTTGCGGGGAATGGTATTATCCGTATCGATGGGATACATTAAGGTAAACTTCACCGGCCCGAGGAAGGAGTTGTAGCCCGCAGTCAGGCCGAAGCCCGCCATGAACTGCTCCGGCTCGGGAAAGGCGGTGGCCAGGCCGTCCGGCTGGGCGAAGAAGCCGGCGTTGGCATCGACGGAGAACATGAGGTTATCCCTGAGGAAGTGCTGATATCCCAGCCCCATGCCGACGGCCACCTGCGCCACCATCTGGTTGGCGTTCAGCCCGTAAAAGGGGATGGAGCGCCGGGTGAGCATTTCAGGAGCGCCCACCAGGTAAAAATCGCCGAAAGTATTGCTGGGGTTTAGCACCAGGCCCACAAAGGGGCGGACGGCCACCGAAGCCCTGCGGTGAAGAGGGATGTATCCTTTGGCGTGCAGGCTTAGCTTGGAGTAGGGGTTGAAAGAGAAAAGAGAATCTTCTGATACCGGTGATTCAGGGCTCAGCCCGCTCACGTCGAAATTGCTGTTGTTGATGCCCTTATATTCAAAAGACAGGCGCAGGCCGCGGGTAGGCAGGATGTTGCGGTCCAGCGTGTTCATCTCCCAGAAGGCATAGGCGTTGTAGTTGATGTAATCCAGCCGGCGGAATAGAGGCTGGCTGCCTACCAGCGGTTTGAAGAAGAGGTGCTCTCTTTGTACCCCCAGCCCGATCATATTGTTCTTTCCCAGGCGCCGCTGCAGGCGAAAGTCGGCCAGAAATTCCAGAATGCGGAAGGCCTGGTTCTGAAGCCCGTCCTGAAAGATGGGGATCTCATCGCGGGTGAGTTCCAGGGTGCCGAGAAAGGAGGAGCGCTGCGGCTCGTCCACATATTTGAGGTAATTGAGGTTGAAGCGGTACTTGTCGGAAATCGTCCCGGTAAAGGAAAGGCGGGAAGCGGGCAGGAAAATATTGCGGCTGCTGGCGTTGAACAGGAAGCCGGCGCCCAGGTAGTTGTCATAATTGATGGCCGCTTTGAGCTGAGTGGGAGCCTTTTCCACGACATCGAGAACGAGAATGGTTTCATTGCCTTCCTGACGCAGCCGGTAGCTCACCTTCTCAAAATAATTGGTGCCGAAGAGCAGGTTGATGGCGTTTTCCAGCTGGGATATACTTATGGTTTCCCCCGCCTCTACGCCGAACCTGCCTTTGATCTCCTGGGCCGAGAAGCGATCGTTACCGTCTACCCATATGGTGTCCGGACAGATCTCCGTGACGGGAGCGAGCGTTGGAATCTCCCTTCCGGGGCCTATGGCATCGAGGGAGTCGGCCAGTTTTTTCAGGCGCGGTAAAAAGGCCCGGGCCGAATTTCCACCCCGCACGATTATGGAATCCGCGCTTTTGAAATCCTGAGGGCCGTATCTCCCCAGGTCGGGATTAATGTAGACATCCAGCAGGGGCAGCTGCTCTTCGGCATCGCGTACCGATAGGAGGAAGGTCGATTGCCGCAGTATGCTGGAAAAGCTTTGCAGTTCCTCCCGCTCAGCCCGCAGGTAGCCGGTGTATACGCCAATGAGAATATCCGCTCCCATGTCGAGTGCTTCCTGTACGGGAAAATTGCGCACCAGGCCGCCGTCGATCAGGATCATGCTATCCATTACCACGGGGGTGAAAATGGTAGGGATGGCCATACTGGCGCGCATGGCCCTCGGCAGGTATCCTTCTTTCAATACGACGTGTTCGCCGCGGATGATGTCGGCCGCCACACAGTGGTATGGAATGGGCAGCAGGCTGAAGTCTTCAAAGGGGTAGGCCGGCAATGCCAGGCGGGACAGCAGGGCGGAGATCTGCTGTCCGTAAATCAGGCCGCCGGGTGTTTGTATCTTGCCTTCTTCATAGGGTAGCTCTATCAGCTGGTTCTCGAAGAAATCTTTTTCTTCAAAAATGACGTTTTGCAGGGGAATTCGGTCGCTCAGCAGGCGGTCCCAGTCCTGGCCTATCAGCAATTGTTCCAGGGTGTCCGCCCGGTAGCCGATGGCATACAGGCCACCGATAATACTGCCCATACTGGTGCCGGTGATGATGTCGGGTTGCAGGCCGGCTTCCTCCAGTA
>CAYVVK010000965.1:0-2257 GCA_964454855.1 uncultured Phaeodactylibacter sp.
CCAGTCTCCCAGTCTCCCAGTCTCCCAGTCTCCAGTAGGCAGTTGGCAGTAGGCAGTTGGCAGTCACCCAGTCTCCCCGTCTCCCAGCAGGCACTAATTTTTCTCATCTAAAAATCTACTTTGGGCTGACATATGTCATTTCCTTCGTATGGCTTTTCTGCAAAACTGGAGATGCCCACAATGCTAATCATTAACGAGTCGCTCTGGCCTGTTTAGAAAGTTCAAGTTGCAGATCATCCCCGGAGTTCGAAAGGTAGCGGCTCAATCTGTTTCTTCCCAAACCACCCCGCCATCGGGCTGCAGATAGGCCCACCTGCCGTCCTGAATGACGAAGCCCATCCCATCCCGGAAAGGGTACGCCGCCTGGTAGACGGGCGGGATGGCCCACTCCCCTTCGCGCTTGATATACCCCCAGAACTGATTCGCCTTGGCCGGCGCCAGGCCGCTGGCAAACAGGCCGGCATCTTCAAACTTCGGGCGGATGATCATTTTTCCTTCCTTATTGACATAGCCGAAGCGGCCCTTCAGGGCTACCGGCGCCAGGCCATCACTGAAGTCGCCCGCAAAATCATATTCCGGAGGGATGGCCAGGTGGCCCTGCTGGCTGACGAAGCCGTAGCGCCCGTCCTGAATGGCGATGGCCATGCCCTCAAAGAACTCCCCATTGGCATATCCCTCCAGAAATTCGAACTGAGGCTCTACCAGCAATTCTCCGGCCCGCCCTATCAGGCCCCAGAAATTACCGTCCTGTACTACCGCTGCTTCCCCCTGAAAAACAAGGCCATTATCGTAACCTGGAACGATGGCCAATTCTCCCTCCCTGTCGATATAGCCCCATTTGTCGGCAAGCGCTACCGGCGCCAGGCCACTGGCGAATTCGCGGGCATTTTCAAACTGAGGGGGAATGCTCCAGCTACCTTCCGGCCCGATAAAACCATAGCGCCCATCCAGGCGTACCGGCGCCAGGCCCTCGCTGAAGTCGCCGGCAGTTTCAAAACGGGGGGAAATTACGAGATTGCCGCGGGTATCGATGTAGCCCCACCGGTTGACGAGCTGTACCCGGGCGCGCTCCTCTTCGAAAAGCCCAACGAAATTGAAGAAGTGCTTGAGCAGCAGGCGGCCCACCTCGTCCATAGGCACCAGCTTGTCATTAAGGTGGACGCGGGCGAAACCATTGTAGAAATCTTCGGTGGCCAGATACTGGGGTTCAATGACGACTTCTCCCCTATCGTTGATGAAGCCAAACTTGCCCTGCTCCCGTATTTTGAAAAGAGGCCCGCTCATAATGATCCTACACTATAGTTCTTTTACGAAAGAAGCCCGGGCCGTCTACGGCCTGTGCTTCCTGAAGTATTGTCGCGAATATAGGTAAAGCTGAGCGATAATGGCGCCCAGGAATACTTTTATCAGAGCCCCTTCCCAGAAAGGGTAAAGGCCGTAGGCCAGTGCTCTCTCCGGCCCGTAGAGCAGGGCCAGGCGTCCCAGGCCAAAGGCCAGAATGATCAGCGTGCCCAGCAGCATGGCCAGCAGGCTGTGCCCGAAAGCAGGGTGCTCCTCTCCTCTGGCCATGGCGCCCGCGAAATCTGCCGCGACAATGAAGCCCAGCAAGAACCCTCCGCTGGCGCCGGAGATCACGCTCCAGCCCGCCTTCCCATCGGCGAACACAGGAAGCCCGAAGCCCCCCAGCAGCACGTAGGCCAGCACCGCCATCATACCCCAGGGCCTGGGTAGCAGATACCCCACCAGCAACACCGCCAGGCTCTGCCCGCTGATGGGAATGCCTCCGGCCTTTTCCGGCAGGTGCAGAGTAAGTTGGGCGGAAGCCGCAATAAAGACAATGGCAAAAGCGAATTGAAGGATCTTTAAAGCCATAACGGATAATCTACGGCCAAAATGTTTAAAACTAACCCATAAAGGGCATAAATTTGTGGGCTAATAAATCTAGAGGAACTGATACATGGCATTGCGCGATGATTTTCCCAAGGCGGGCAGCGATTATCTCGGCGGCGATTGCGACGGCTACGAGTACCGCACGGTATTCGGGGGGTCCAGCCTGGAACAAACCTATAACATGGTCCGCCAGTTCCTCCGGGAGGAAGGCTATCAGGACGTACCCTTGCCCCGCAGTGCAGAGGAACTGATGCTGTTCCGCCTGCCCACCCGCAACAAACAAATCCTGCTGTTCGAAGACAACGGCTACGTACACAACCCTATAAAGATACTCTTCCCGCTGGACCGCAGAAAGAGGGCCACCCTT
>CAYVVK010000966.1:0-2254 GCA_964454855.1 uncultured Phaeodactylibacter sp.
TATACTACGTAGCGAACCTACAGGCGACGGTGTATGAGAAACAGTCCGTCGGAAAGTCCATCCGGGATTTCGTGTACCTCTTCCCGCTCTTCCTGTCCTTGTCCATGGGCCTTGCCCTGCACAATACGATTGCAGTGATCGAGGGCTATATGGGCAAGAAATCCGCTTTCGTGCGCACGCCCAAGTTCAACATCAAGTCGCTGCGTGACAGCTTTAATAAACGCAACTACCTGAGCAAAGAGCTGTCCTGGACTTCCATCCTGGAAGGCTTGCTGGCACTGTATTTTCTGGGCGCAGTGGTCGGTGGGATCTATATCCAGAATACGACCTTCATCATTTTCCACCTGATGCTGGCCATCGGCTACGGCGCGATATTTTACTATACGGTGCGTCATCTGAGTGTACGGTAATGCCGGATGAAACTAGGATCTAGGATTCTAGGAATTGGGGGTTGGGATTTGGGGCATAATTTAGATGGCCATGGAACGAGCAGGAAATACGGCTGGTTATCCCCCAAAGTTCTGGGTGTTGTCGCTCCTGCTCCTTTCGGCGGTGGCCATAGTGGCCTACGTGCCGGAACAATCTGATTTTAAACTGATTATCGGGCCCTATGCCCTCGCTTTTGCCGCCTGTATTTTTATTTACCGGGCGGTGAGCGGGAGCAGGGGCCTTTCCTTTTTTCTGGGCCTGGCGGTGCTGCTGCGCCTGGCCATGCTGCCTGCCTTTCCCAACCTTTCCGACGACATCTACCGCTTCATCTGGGATGGCCGGCTACTCCTCAACGGCATCAACCCTTTCAACCGCTTACCGGTGGATTATATGCAGCTGGCCGAGCGGCCGCCCGGCCTGACGGAGGAACTTTTCGCCCAGCTCAACTCTCCGGAATATTTCACCATCTACCCGCCGGTGGCACAGGGCGTATTTGCCCTGGCCTGCTGGCTGTTTCCGCAGAGCATTATGGGGGCTACTCTGATCATCAAGGTGTTTTTGCTGGCTTGCGAGCTGGGCAGCCTCCGGCTGTTGCCGCGCCTGCTGAAAAAGCTGGGTTTTCCGGAGAAGGGAGCGCTGCTCTATGCCCTCAACCCGCTGGTGATCGTAGAAGTGGTGGGCAATCTTCACTTCGAAGGGGCCATGGTGTTCTTCCTGCTATTAGCCCTCTGGTGGCTGGCGCAGGGCAGGTGGCTGTCATCCGCGGTGGCCATGGCCTTTTCGGTGGCTTCCAAGCTGTTGCCGCTTTTGTTCCTGATGTTCTTTATCCGCCGGCTGGGCTGGCGGCGTAGCCTGGCCTACTTTGCCGTGCTGGGAGCGGTGGTCGTTCTACTGTTCGTCCCTCTGCTGGGCAGCGCTTTCTTTTCGGGCTTTGGCAGCAGCCTGCGCCTGTACTTTCAGCGTTTTGAGTTCAATGCCAGCATTTACTATCTCATCCGGTGGATCGGCTATCAGAAGGAGGGGTACAATCTCATTAAAACCATCGGCCCGGCGCTGGCGCTGTGCACCTTCAGTGGCATTACCCTGGCGGCGCTGCTGGAGAAGAAGAGCGGCCTGCGCAGCCTCCCCGCCATGATGCTGCTGGCCATCTGCCTGTACCTGGCCTTCACGCCCACGGTGCATCCCTGGTACACCATCCTGCCTTTGCTGCTGGCGCCCTTTACCCACTTCCGCTTTCCCGTGCTGTGGACGGGCCTGGTGTACCTGACCTATATCAACTACAGCTATCCGGAATACCACGAGAACTTATGGGTAGTAGGGATGGAATACCTGCTGGTGTATGCCGTGGCGGCATGGGAGTGGTGGAAGGGGAGGGGCTGGATGTAGGGCTGATGCGGTGCACGGGCGAGCGTCATTGGCGTTGAAAAGATAATTCGTGGTTTTAAGCTCCAGGCTTACAAAGAAGGCCCTTCTGATAAGGGCTCATGGGCTTGAGGCAAAGCAATTTTTTCAATCCTGAGCGCCCCGGCTCGAAACAAGCTGCTATGACTCTGGTGCATAGAACAGCCTGTAGGGCTGTAACAGCTCAGCCTGGGGCACCGCCCCAGTTAGAGCGCGATTATTGTAGAGGCGCAGGCTGCCCCGACGGGTCCGTATGGAAAGGCCTGCCACAAGCCATAAGCTAAACGGTGCAGCTCGTGGGTGCTAATGCTGTGCCAGGCCTTCCCAGACGGGCCCGTATCGGGCAGCCTGGAATACGGGGGTTGGGCTTTAAACCTGGGGCGGTGCCCCAGGCTAATGCTGTGGCAGGCCTTCAGCCTGCTGA
>CAYVVK010000967.1:0-230 GCA_964454855.1 uncultured Phaeodactylibacter sp.
GGCTGCCGGATTCGTATTGTATCTCAAACAAATCGTAACGAAACATTTAAACATTTTGGTTGACGGCGGCTATATGGCCGGTTGAACCAGGAATCATTTGATATTTATTTCGTAACTGCTCAGGCATGTCATTTCGACACGCCGTAGGCGGGGAGAAATCCCTGCAGCAGTACTCTTGCTGTTTAGGTGGATGGTAAACCAAGGATTGACTTGAATTCTTTCCGAATACC
>CAYVVK010000967.1:240-2240 GCA_964454855.1 uncultured Phaeodactylibacter sp.
GCTCAACAGGGATTTCTCGACCTTCGGTCTCGAAATGGCATGAGGCTGGGTAATAACTTAGTTTCAGTTTCTGGAGGAAACGTATATGAAATACCGTAAGTTAGGCAAGGCAGGGTTTGAGGTCTCCGAAATAAGTTTCGGCGCGTGGGGCATCGGCGGGGACTGGTGGGCCGGGGAGGATGACCGGGAGTCGCTCGAGTCGATGCGGTTGGCCTTTGAGCTGGGCGTCAATTTTGCCGACACGGCCCCCAATTACGGCAACGGCCACAGCGAAGAACTGGTCGGTCGGGCAGTGCAAGCGTGGGGCGAGAAAGTTTACGTCGGCACCAAGGTCAACCCCAAGGATTTCACCTGGCCGGCGGCGCCCGGCACCCCGCTGCAGCAGGTCTTTCCCTACGATTGGATCATCGAGTCGACGGAGGCCAGCCTGAAACGGCTGGGCGTGGAGCAGATCGACCTGCAGCAGCTCCACGTGTGGCTGGATGAGTGGGCCGAGCAGGATGAATGGAAGGAAGCGGCGCTCAAGTTGAAGGAGCAGGGCAAGATCAACGCCTTTGGCTTATCTCTCAACTATCCCCTGGAGCCGGATTATGGGGCCGAAGGGATCCGCACCGGGCTGATCGACACCTGCCAGGTGGTCTACAATATTTACGAGCAGGCGCCGGAGGAGGGCCTCTTCCCGTTGGCCTTGCAAGAGAATATCGGCATCATCGTCAAATCTTCCCTGGATGAGGGGGCGCTGACCGGCAAGATCACGTCCGACACGGTTTTCCCGGAAGGGAGCTTCCAGGATTTCTATTTCAGCGGAGACCGCAAACAAGAGGTTTACCAGCGGGCCAAAGCCCTGGAGTTTCTGATTCACGATGATGTCGAGTCCCTGCCGGAAGCGGCGCTCCGTTTTTGCCTGAGCCATGCCGCTGTGTCTACCGTGATCGTGGGGATGCGCAAGCCGGCGCACACGCGAGCCAACGTCAAAGCATCGGATAAGGGGCCTTTGCCCAAATCAGATCTGGAACAACTCAAAGAGCATGCCTGGCCACACAACTTCTGGGCGTAGGGTCGGCAAATATCTAGAGAAAGGAGGTCAGCACCTGCACCAAGTCAATTCAGCAAGGTAGTTTGTAAGCAGTCTAAACTAACCGAGTTTTCCAGTTATGTTGTTTAGGAGGAGCATAATGTCAAGATCTATTTTTAGAAGTACTCTATTAATCATGGTCGTTGCTATGTTGGCCCTGATTGCGGCCCAATGTCAGCAGCCCGTCACGGTTGTCGAGCAGGTCGAAGTGGTCAGGACGGTGGAGGTCGAAAAAGAGGTTGTCGTTGAAAAAGAGGTTGTCGTTGAGGTTGAGAAAGAAGTTCCGGTTGAAAAAGAGATCGTGACGATTGCCTATAACGGTTACTTCGATAAAACGTTCGGCCCGGCGGATACGCCCATCGCGGTCATTCGGGAAGAAGTAGCCAAGAAGTATCCCAATATCGAGGTTGCATTCAACATCATGCCTTTTGAGGCCGGCCCCTGGCGGGATAACTACCTGGCCTGGTTCCAGGCCGAAGACGGGAACACCGATCTGATCGGGATGGGGCTCTACTGGCTGCCTGAGTTTGGCAAAGCAGATTGGTTGATGCCGTTGAATGATATGATCAGCCCGGAGATTATGGACAAGCTGAACCCGGCCTACATCAATGCTTTTACCTATAACGGCGACGTGCTGGCCCTGGGGCCGTGGTGGGGCGGTATTGGTGGCCTCTATTACCGCAAAGATCTGTTGGAAGAGGCCGGTTTTGAACCGCCGCAGACTTACGATGAACTGGTTGAGATTGCCAGCGTCCTCACCGAGGAGAATCCGGAGTTGACCGGCTGGACCTGGCCGGCGCTCAAGGATCAGGTGGTGGTCAACCGTTGGGTGGAGTTCCTGAACGGCTTTGGCGGAACCTACTTCGATGAAAGCGGCCAATGCGTTATGAATGACGAGAAGGGGGTCGAGGCGCTGGAAGACGGC
>CAYVVK010000968.1:0-2237 GCA_964454855.1 uncultured Phaeodactylibacter sp.
CGGGCTCGGGTTCCGACTGCCAGCTATCCAGGATCTGCCCATCCATATTGAATAGGTAGAATGAGGAGCGTTAATGTCAAGTATGTTTTTATCATGGAAGGTTCTTTAGTAAAAGCCAGGGCGCAACTTCAAGTTGCGGCCTGGCCTATTTAGCTTATTGAGTGATAAACAATTTGCCCCGGCCGATAGCGCCATCGCTCTTTAGGATTGTTGAATATACAGGATTTACAGGACAAACCTCACTCATAAAAGATCACCCGAACCACCTCCTCCCGCCGGCTGCGGCTGATCGGAATACGAAACTCCCCGATCTCCAGCATATTGCCGTAGAGCGACTGCACCTTATCCCTGGCGACGATATACGATTTGTGCACCCGGATAAAGTTGCCCGCGGGCAGCAGCTCTTCCAGGTTCTTCAGGCTCTCCAGCGTCACGTGGCGGGCATCGCGGCAATGCACGCGCACGTACTCCTTCAGCCCTTCTATGAAAAGGATGTCTTCATAGTGGACTTTCACCACCTTGCCATCTACCTTGATGGAAAAAAAGCCGCGGCCGGAATGCAGAAGGCTGTGCTGCGGCCCCGGTTCCTGCCTGTTCCGGTAGGCCAGCACTTCTTTAGCCTTGTTAACAGCCTGCAGGAAACGCTCGAAGGAGAAAGGCTTGAGCAGGTAATCGGCGGCGTTCAGGCCAAAGGCCTCTACTGCATAATCCGAATAGGCGGTAGTGAAAATGGCTACGGGTGGGTTTTGCAGGCTGCGCAGCAGGTTGTTGCCACTGAGCACCGGCATCTGAATGTCCAGGAAGAGCAAGTCTACGGAGTGCTGGTTGAGAATATCCATGGCCTTCATCGGGGATTTTTCCCGGCCCACCAGCTCCAGTTCCGGTACTTTGCCTATGAATTCCTCCAGCAGGTTCAGGGCCAGGTACTCGTCGTCTACGATCAGGGTTTTAATGCGTGGCATAGCTTTCCGGTTTAAGTTGCAGGTGCAGAGAGACGCCAAAAGCAGCTTCCTGCTCATCGATCCTCAGCTCGTACCGGCCGGGATACTTCAGCTCCAGGCGGCGGCGGATGTTCTCCAGCCCTACCCCGCCGGCCTTATCCTTTTGCTGCTGCCGGACATCTCTGGTATTGAAGGTAAAAAACCGCAGCCCTCCTTCTGACACTTCCAGCCGGAAGTGGGCGTAAGCCGCTTCATTGAGATCAAAATCACAGTGTTTAAAAGCGTTCTCCACCAGCGGGATCAGGATCATGGGCTCCATTTTAATGTCATTCAGGGAGCCTTCCACTTCAAAACAGATATCGAGAGGTTTCTCATGGCGCATTTGGAACAGCTCCACATACTCTCTGATCTGCCGGGCCTCCCGCTTTAATTCCACCTGCTCGGCACGCCCGTCGTAGACCACGTAACGCAGCAGGTTGGACAGCCGCAGCACCATGTCCGGCGTTTTGTCGGATTTAACCACGGCCAGAGAGTAGATATTGTGCAGGGTGTTGAACAGGAAATGGGGGTTGATCTGCGCCCGCAGGAACTGCAACTGCGCTTCCTGCTGCTCCTGAATGATGGCCAGGTTGCGCTGTTCGTTGGCGTAGCGGTTGTCCAGTATCTGGTAAAACGTGCTGACCACCAGCACAGCAATGCTCGTCACCAGCGCCCCAAAGAACCAGCTCCGTTCTTCGTTCCGGAGAAAGGCCCGCTCATCGATATCGGGAAAGAGCAGGTTGAGTTGTACCCTTAGCCCAACCATGGCCGCCAGCAACAGCAGGTTGGCAAAAATAAACCGCCCGTACCTTTTTTGCTCGAAAAACCGGTCCACCAGATAGAGGTTGATGTAAAAGATCAACATCATAGGCAGCAGGTTAACCAGGCCGCGCAACAGGCTAAGTTCAAAGCCGAAAAACTGTCCAAAGATGATAATGTAAACCAGCAGGAAGCTGAGCCATACCCCCACATGTATCCAAAACTTGAGGCCGCGTATGTATTCCATGAACCGCATGGCCTCAAAACTACAAAATCCTGCGAGGGCAGAGGCGCTGGTTTCAACGAATGGCGAGAATTTATCTATGAAATGCGGGCAAGCATTTCAGGCACGAAGAAGTGTTTGGATAAATCGGTAGAAGGACAGTAAGGCCGTACTGCAAAGCCTCTTCAAGATTACATTTGCTCTCCGGGCTTCCCTATATTTAAGGCGATGCCTAATGTAACGTGAGTTCGGGATAAAATTGATGGTAAATCGTT
>CAYVVK010000969.1:0-2227 GCA_964454855.1 uncultured Phaeodactylibacter sp.
GCCTGGCGCCGGTTGCTTTCTCCGACCCCAACGGCAATTACAAGGGCGCGGACGGGGAAGTACACCAGGCACAGGGCTATACGCGCTACGACATCTTTTCCCTCTGGGATACCTTTCGGGCGGCCAACCCGCTGTATACCCTCACCCAACAGGACAAGATCAACGACTTTGTGCGCTCCATGCTCGCTCACTACGAGGAGCACGGCCTGCTGCCGGTATGGTCGCTGCTGGGCAATGAGACCAATACTATGACCGGCTATCACTCCGTTCCCGTCATCACCGATGCCTACCTGAAAGGTTTTCGCGATTACGACGCTCAGAAGGCACTCCAGGCCATGAAGGCCAGCGGCATGCAGGACATCCGCGGTACGAACTTCTATAGGGAGTACGGCTACATCCCCTATGATAAGAACGGGCAGTCGGTCACCAAGACCCTGGAATACGCCTATGACGACTGGTGCATTGCGCAAATGGCCCAGGCCCTCGGCGATGAGGAAGGCGCTCAGCAATATTCAGAAAGAGCCCAAAGTTACCGTGCCCTGTTCGACCCTTCCACCGGCTTCATGCGCGCCAAATACAGCAATGGGGAGTGGAAAAAGCCCTTCGACCCGCAATTCTCCGACCACGACTTTGAGGTGGCGGAATATACAGAAGGCAATGCCTGGCAACACAGCTGGTTCGTGCCACATGACATCAGAGGGCTGATCGAACTGCACGGCGGGGCGGGGCCTTTTATCCAGAAACTGGACTCCCTCTTCTCCATAGATTCGGAGATCAGAGGGGAAAATGCCTCCGCCGACATTTCCGGGCTGATCGGCCAGTATGCGCATGGCAATGAGCCCAGCCACCACATCGCCTATATGTACAATTATGCCGGGGCCGCCTGGAAAACCCAGGAGCGCGTGCGCCACATACTCGAAACACAGTATTCCTCTGCCCCCAACGGCCTGTGCGGAAACGAAGATTGCGGACAGATGTCGGCCTGGTACGTTTTCAGCGCCATGGGCTTCTATCCCGTCAATCCGGCTTCGGGCATCTATGTGCTGGGCAGCCCTTCCTTTGATGAGGTGGCCATCCCGCTGGCGGAGGGCAAGGTATTTCGCCTCAGCGCCCGGGAAAATGGCCCCGGCAGCCCATACATTCAGGCGGCAAAGCTGAATGGCCAGGTTCTGGAGCGGCCGTATATTACCCATGAGGAGGTCATGGCCGGCGGCGAGCTGGAACTGGTGATGGGCGCTGAGCCCAACCCCCGCCTGTGGGCGGGCGCGACGCCTACCAATGGGGTGCAATAACACAAGAAAAACTGCAGATCTGTAAAGCATGGACAGCTTAAGCTTTGAACAGGAAGTAAACCGCTTACTTCAGGAACAGGACAAATTCCTCCGGCGAAAGAACGTACGCCTGGAAACCAATAACGGCATCTACCACCGCCATCGGTATCCGGTATTGAGCTGGGAACATACGCCGGTTCACTGGCGTTACGACCTGAATTACGATACAAATCCCCATCTGCTCGAACGCCTCGGCATCAACACCGTATTCAATGCCGGAGCCATGGAATGGCAGGGAAAGATCATCCTTGTGCCCCGCATAGAAAGCCATGACGTCAAATCCTTCTTTGCCGTCGCCGAGAGCGATACGGGCATCGACAATTTCCGGTTTTGGGACCGTCCCATCGTCATGCCCGAAACCGATGACCCGGATATGAACGTATATGATATCCGCCTGGTGGCCCACGAAGATGGCTGGGTATACGGCCTTTTCTGTACGGAACGAAAGGATAAATCCAAACCTCACGACAGTTCGGCGGCCATCGCGCAGAACGGGATCGCCCGCACCAAAGACCTCATTCACTGGGAGCGGCTGCCCGACCTGGCCACTCCTTCTCCACAGCAGCGCAATTGCGTGTTGCATCCGGAATTCGTCAACGGCCAGTACGCTTTCTACACCCGCCCTATGGATGGTTTCATTCAGACCGGCGGCGGCGGCGGCATCGGCTGGGGTTCCTGCGACGACATCACGAACCCCAGGATCGACAACGAGCGCATCATCGACCCCAGGCAATACCATACGGTAAAGGAAGTGAAGAACGGCCTGGGCCCGGCGCCCCTGAAAACGGAGGCCGGATGGCTGCACCTGGCGCATGGGGTGCGCCGTACCGCCGACGGCCTGCGATATGTGCTGTACTGCTTCCTCTGCAGCCTCGAAGAACCCTGGCGCGTGACGC
>CAYVVK010000970.1:0-2225 GCA_964454855.1 uncultured Phaeodactylibacter sp.
GAAGTCCGGGTCGCCAAGGGCGCGCACGCTGGTGTCGCGCTCCAGGGCGATGTGGAGGAAATGGAAGGCCGAATCGCGCAGGTTCAGCAGGGCGTAACTGCAGGCCAGGTTGTAGTTGTTGTGTTGATCCTCCGGCACTTCCTGTAGAATGGCGCGGTAGAGGGGAATGGCCTCCGACAATTTTCCCGCCCGCAGCAGGCTGTCGGCACGGGCTTCTGTGGCTTTATAATCCTGAGCAGAGAGGCTCAGGGCAGAAAAGAGAAAAAGTGATAGGATAAATGATGTCAGTCTGGTACACATGATACAAATTTTTAACTTGGGTAATGGTGATAAGCAGGCGAACAAAACAATGCAACAATGTAACCATTTAGCAATCGAACCGGAACCCCAGGAAAATGTCTTCTGGCGGCTCTGTCCCAGCTGTCTTCCACTCTGAGGTAGAAACTAAAATCCCGGTTCGGAAAACCCTCCATCCAATCTACCCCATTGCCCCTTTGGGCGAGCGCCAGCATAGGCAGCCCCTCCTGATACAAGCTTGCTTCCAACCGTTTGGCCTCAAAGGCCATGCCCTGCCCCGCCAGTTGTGGCGATATCCGCCGCAATTCTCTAAAAGCTTCCGGTGAAATGCGAACAACCGCCGTTTCGATCTCCGGCTGGCGCTCCACAGGAGTGAGCGGGATGCGGATGCCACCCCAGTCCAGGTATTCCGGACGAGCCTCGGGTGCCTCCCCCAGGATGGAGAAGACCTCTTTGTCTCCCATCTCTTGCAGGAAGCTTTCTGCCTTGCGCAGCCCCTCTCCCGAAATGCGATCCGACAGGTTGAAGGAAAACAGGACGAACAAAACTGCAAAAATTGGCAGGCAGAGCACATACTTCCAGGCCTGCCAGCGGCGGGACTCCCGCCGGCCGAGCATCGCCAGCCGTTTTCGGATAAAGGCCGCGAAGGTATTCGTCAGCGGATGACAGCTGTCGGCCATGCTCTGGCTGGCCAGAAAGGTAGCGTACTGATAGGCGGAGCCGATCTGCCGCGCCACGTAGCGGTCGGCGATATATTCATGGGTGGCCTGCAGGCTGTTGCGATACAGGTAGATCAGCGGGTTGAACCACTTGATGATCACCCAGAGTTCCATCAGCAGCACATCCAGGCTGTGGCGCTGGCGCACATGCACCAGCTCGTGCTCCAGAATGATGCGCTTGGATTCGGGGATGTCCTCTCCTTTCCAGAAGATGTAGCTAAAAAAGCTGGAAGCCGGCAGGCCCGTGTCCGGTTGCAAAACGGTCAAATCCCCCTCCCGTCGCCGGCGGCTGCGGCGAATGAGGCGATACAGCCGCCACAAGCCCCTGCCCAGCGCAAGGGCCATCATCCCGGCACCCAACAAAAAGATGCCCAGCAGCAGGTCGGACAAACTGAGGGCAAAGGCCGGCGTGGGCTCTTCCAGGCGCTGCCATACTTCGTACTGCACTTCCTGTGCCTGCACTACGATCGGATACAGGGCTTCTACTGTTGGAGAGGGCGCGTCACCCGACAATTGAATGTTGACCAGCGGAATGGCCAGTGAGAGCGGCGGCATCAGTAAGAGATAAGCGCGGTTGAGCTGGAAAAAGGTCTCCCGGCGCAGCAGAAAATGGTAAAAGGCGTAGAACAGGGCCAGGCAGATGCTGGACTCCAGCAGATAGTGAGGAATGCTAATCGGCATCTTCTTTCTTTTTAATGTCGTCCAGTAATTCCTGAAGCGCCTCAGGGTCAGCCTTTTCTTCTTTGACGAAATAGGACAGCAGCTGCTCCGGCGAGCCTCCGAAGTAATCGTCCAGCATGCGCCGGAAGGAAGACTTGCGGTAGTCTTTCTTCTTCAGCACCGGATAATAACGGTGGGTCTTGCCGAAACTCTCATGGGCCACCAGCCCCTCCGCTTCCAGCTTCCGGACGATGGAAGAGACCGTAGTCATCGGTGGCGGCGGCTCCTCCATCTCCGCCACAATCTCCTTGACGAAAGCCCGTTCCAGCTTCCAGAGGATTTGCATGACCTGTTCTTCTTTGTCGTTTAATCGTATCATACTCACAAGGTAAAACGAATTTTTCGTTTAATCAACTAAAATTTAGTTGAAATGATTATTTTTTCATTGCCTCAAATGCAATCCATTGATTACCATAGGGTAAGAGCATATCTTAGCCAGCCTTCTAAGGCTGGACAAAGTCGGAAGTCGGAAAGCGGCCATACCCAGAC
>CAYVVK010000971.1:0-1674 GCA_964454855.1 uncultured Phaeodactylibacter sp.
GCTTCATTGTAATGTCCCGCGCCGTGAAGGAGGAGATCCGCCAGTTTACCGCCACTAAGCCGGTGCACTACATTCCCCACCCCATATACGACAATTACGGCCCGAAGGCCAGCCGGGAGGCTTCTCTGCAGGTCCTGGGCCTTTCTCCGGAATATTGCTACCTGTTGTTTTTCGGTTTCATCCGCGATTACAAGGGCCTGGACCTGCTGCTGCGCGCCATGGGCGGCGAGCAAATGCGGGAGCTGGGCCTGAAGCTGATCGTGGCCGGGGAGTTTTACGGCGGCCGTGAGCGATACCTGAATATCATCGAAGAGGAGGGCATTGCCGATCAGGTGATCCTCCATACGGAGTACATCCCCACCGAAGAGGTGCGCTTTTACTTCGGCGCCGCCAGCCTGGTGGTGCAGCCCTACAAGTCGGCCACCCAGAGCGGCATCTCCCAGCTGGCCTACCATTTTGAAAAGCCTATGGTGGTAACCAATGTGGGCGGCCTGCCGGAGATCGTCGACCATGATAAGGGCGGTTATGTGGTGGAGGTGGAAGTGAGCGCTATTGCCGATGCCATTGTCGATTTTTTTGTCCGCGAGCGGGAAACGGAGATGGTGGAATGGGTGAAAGAAGCCCGGAAGCGTTTTTCCTGGCAAAATATGGTGCGTGGCATCGAAACCCTGTATTCGGAAGTCAAACCCAATAACAATGGACAGTAGGATAAAAAAGGCCATCCGAGAAAGCATACAGGCCAAGCAGGCCGTACTGGAAGATGAGGCGCTACTTCAACGCGCTGAGGCCGTGGCGGAAGCCTGTGTGAATACCTTCCAAAAGGGCGGCAAAGTGCTCTTCTGCGGCAATGGCGGCAGCGCTGCCGACGCCCAGCACCTGGCCGCCGAACTTTCCGGCCGCTTCTACTTCGACCGCGAGCCGCTCTTCGCTGAGGCCTTACACGTCAATACCTCTTTCCTTACCGCCGTGGCCAACGACTATTCCTACGAGGAGGCCTTCGCCCGCATGGTGCGCGCCTCCGGCCGGGCCGGAGACGTGCTCTTCGCCATTTCTACTTCCGGCAATTCCCCGAACATCCTTCGCGCCGCCGCCACCGGCCAGCAACTGGGTATGACGGTGGTGGCCCTGACGGGGCAGGGGGGCGGCCTGCTGCGGGAAAGGTGCGATATCCTGCTCAACGTCCCTTCTTTGAATACTCCGCGCATCCAGGAGTGCCATATGCTGCTGGGGCATATTATTTGTGAGTTGGTGGAGGAGCGCTTGTTTGGTAGTGTATAGGGGTGTTCGTGCATTCGTGTGTTCGTAAGGGCATTTAGCCAGCAGCTAGGCTTGGCCAGGCGAATGTGCACCCAAACACCAATGCACACAGGTACTCCATTCACAAGCTCACCCGGATCCCCGGGCCGAACAGCAGGAACCATTTGGATTCCGACAGGAAGTACCCACCACCCGCATACAGCGGGAAGGACAGGCGGCTGCGGTCTTTGGAAGGCAGGGGATAAAGGCTCGCCAGCACGACCACGCCGATATCGCGGCTGGTATTGTTCTCGCTAAAGTTGAAGGCGTTGAAGGCCAGGAAGCCGGCGCCGAACTTATAGGGTTTGGCCTTGGCCACTTTCTTGTTCTTGTAAAAGCTGAACTGCGCCATCATGGCCATGCTGATGCCGCCGAGGT
>CAYVVK010000971.1:1684-2222 GCA_964454855.1 uncultured Phaeodactylibacter sp.
GCAGGCGCTTGACCACCAGTCCGGCGGGGAAGGATACGTCGATATCGAAGGTGGAAGGGCGGTAGAGGACGAACTCTATGGTTTTCGACAGGGCCTGCTTGCCGTATTTGTCGGGCTTGTGGCTGATCTTCAGGCGGATGGTGGTCCAGATGTCCAGCTCGAAGGTTTTCTTGCGCAGGTATTCGTTGATCTTGAGGTTGGTGCGCCGGCAGCCCTCTTCGCTGTAGGCTCGGAAGCGGGGGGAGGCCGGCCCCGGGCAGACGGTGATGTTGCGGATGTCGTGCTGGTCGATGATGCTGTTGTTCTTTTCCAGCACCTGCACGCTGAGCTCGATCTCCTGCGGGCCGTGCAGGCGCCCCTTGTCAATAAGATTGTGGTCGAAGCGGAGGGTTAGCTCGTTTAGGTTGTCTTCCACGAAGATCAGCAGGTTGGCCTCATCGGCGCGCACGGAATCCTCGCTATAGTCGATGATGATGAAATCGAAGGATCGGGCCCGCTCGTATTCCCGTACCCGCAGGGTATGGCCGGTGCGCTCGGT
>CAYVVK010000972.1:0-2207 GCA_964454855.1 uncultured Phaeodactylibacter sp.
TGATGCCCCGCAGGGCGCCGGCAGCGCTCCAGCTCTGGCAGGGCGGCCCGCCGATGAGGCCGTCCACATCGGGGATATCCGCGGGGGCGATGTCGGTGATGCTGCGCCGGTCCAGCCTGGTGGTGGTATGGTTTTTTTCATAGGTCTCCCACACCTCCCGGTCGTAATCGTTGGCCCAGACGACATTGAAGCCCGAACGGGAAAAACCGAGGTCCAGCCCTCCCGCCCCTGCAAAAAAAGAGGCAAGCCTTATTGAATTCAAGAGCTCTCTGTAAATTTGTTAAACAATTTGTGATGTTTCGGAATGCGAAGCATCATCCAATTAGATGGAAGCTAAATATACAGCCTTATTAATCAAATGTGAAATTGTGTTGTAAATAAGGTTTGTGGAACACTTATGAGGTTGATGTCAAACTTTAATGAAGGTTCCACTTTAGAACTGGCATTGTGTATCCTAAATGTTATTTGCCATCCTTCGTTTAACACCAATTCTAGCGTCGAAAGAGAATTTGCCTTGAAACTCAAATCGATTATTCTATCGGGTAGCTTCAATTTGTTTATTTTCGACCTGGTTTTTTGCTTCCCTACTGTTTGATTAAGTGTGCCATGCAAATTAAATCCTTGAATTTCAATTATTCCTTTAGAGCGAATTACTTTATAAAAGTCTTGACGGCCTAGGAGATATTGGATCAATCTAAGAGGCACCAATGAAGGGAAAGACTGATCTAGCCTGAGCAGTTCCTTCCGAAAAGCAGTTAAAACTGGATAGTAGACTGTCTCATGGACTCTATCAAGATCGCTCCATTCGACTCCAGTACTACCAGCACGGATTTCCTTCAATTTAGAAAACACAGGTGCTATCTCATTGAAGTAAGTTGTTGATGCTGGAAGGTTTAGCCAAGACTTACCAAAGTCTATGGTTTGAGATAGTCTAGGATGTTTTACTGCCCGATGATTATGTTTTGCGGATATCCCTATTTCCCATCCCATAATATCTCTGGAGATCAGAATATCCCTTACGTCACCTTTCTGCCCTGCACTATCCGATGCCAGTGATAGTAGTACCGGGTCTGCTGGATTTTTATAAAGAAGAATTGGCTCTACTAATGGAAAGAATTCAACAGCTTTCTCTGAGGCAAGATTGAATTTCAGCTTATCCTTGTCACTAAATTCTTCGTGGTAACCATAAGCTGTTCGAAATGGCAGATTGTTAATTATTTGAACTTTCTGGCCATATCCAGTTAAAACTCTTTCAAAGCTCTTTAATAAACTATATTCAAAGGCTTTCCCGGTTTTTACCTGACTAGCCATTCTTAAAAAGTTTAGATAGGAAGCCCCATTCTTCTTTGATGAGATGACCTACTTGAGGCCTCACCAATTTCAGAAAACAGGTCAGCTTTGATTCGTTCAGCAAGGACCTCTGCAAGTTTGACCGGCACAGCATTTCCAATCATTTTGTACCCCGCTGCAACATTTTTGTAATGGAAAATAAAGTTATCCGGAAAAGTTTGAATTCTGGCACATTCCCTTACGCTTAACCTACGATAAAGATGTTCTTTCCCTGGAATAAATCGCCTGACATCTTGTTTTACAAGCTCCATCTTGGGAGCTTGAGGGTGAATGGGCGCGTGTCTCGCTCCCGCTTGAATTGTGAAGGAAACTTCATCCCATCCTCTTACACGATTCCTAGACATGTAAATACTGGAAAAACCACCGGTCATGTATTCATGATTAGGTACTATACACTCATCATTAGGATAGTTTCCATTTTTGGCAGGTACTGCAATGTCTTTCAAATCCCAAATCACCTCATCAAGGGTAACTTTTTCTTCATGTGGATCGGGAAACTCAAACTTCTTTTTCAAATCTTTTCGATAACCAACAAAAAAGACTCTTTTCCTATCTTGGGGTACTGAAAAATCTGAAGCATTTAACAACTTGAAGCTCAGGTCATAGCCGACACCGGCATTTTGAAACATTCCCTTTATATTCTCCAATGCTTCGCGATGCCTAGGTATTAGCATTCCTGCCACATTTTCGGCAAGGAAAAATTTAGGTTGCTTGGCTTCTAAAATTCTGATGAAATCAAAGAACAGTTGTCCGCGCTTATCCTTGATTCCTCTAAGTGCTCCGGCAGCACTCCAACTTTGCCATGGAGGGCCTCCTATTATTCCATCACAATCAGGAACCTCATCAACTTCAATATC
>CAYVVK010000973.1:0-2207 GCA_964454855.1 uncultured Phaeodactylibacter sp.
CAGGGCGATATGCATGCCGAATTTATCTTCGTCGCTTAACGCCTCTATCCAGCTGAAGCCGTCGGGATAGGTCCACACGGGGTTGAACACCCGGGTGAAGTAGACGTCCATTTTGCCGCGATCCTCTTTGAGCATATGCGGCAGCAGGAAGCTCATCTCGAAGAAGGCCAGCGGATATTCGTTGGGGAAGTGCAGCTCGTTCCAGAACTTCTGGGCGGGCGGCTTGTCGAAGAATTTGGGGTGAAACTTGTTCCAGGTGTTGGGCGAAGTGCCGCCCGGCGTGCCCACGCTGCCCGTCAGCACATTGAGGAAGTGCAGGGCTCGCGACACCGTCCAGCCACCGAGGTTGCCGGAGGAAGCGCTGCGCCAGTTGTGGGTGGCGAAGGCCGTGCCGGCCCTGCCGATCTCATGCGCCACTTCCACGATCATTTCGGCTTTCACACCGCTCTCGTGCTCGGCATACTCGGGCGTATACTGCACATACTCCTCCTGCATGCCCTTAATAAAGTGCTCAAAGGTTTTTTCCTTATCCGGATGGCGGGCCTCCAGGTATTCCTCCCAGTTGACCCAGTTTTCCAGATAATCGCGGTTATACAGCCCTTCATCCAGCAGGATCTTGGCCATGGCGAGGAGTACGGCAGCTTCCGTACCGGGGTAGCTGGGCATCCAGTAATCGGACATGCTGGCCGTATTCGACAGGCGCGGGTCCATGGTGCACAGCTTGGCCCCTTTCATCTTACCTTCTATGATGCGCTGGGCGTGCGGGTTGAAGTAGTGGCCCGACTCCAGGTGGGCGGAGATCAGGAAGATAAACTTAGCATTGGCGTGGTCGGGGGAGGGCCGGTCGTGGCCGTACCAGAGCGCGTAGCCGAAGCGGGCGCCGGAAGAGCAGATGTTGGTGTGGCTGTTGTGGCCGTCCACGTTCCAGGCCTGCAGCACGCGGTCCATATAGCCCTCGTGGCCGGGCCGGCCGACGTGGTAGGCGACCTCATTATTGCGGCCTTCCTGCAGCGCCTTGCGAATGCGGCCGGCGATGTCGTCCAGCACTTCTTCCCAGCTTACGCGCTCCCATTTGCCTTCGCCGCGTTTGCCTGCGCGCTTGAGGGGATAGAGGATGCGGTCCGGGTCGGTAAGCTGGTTGATGGTGGCCGGCCCCTTCGCGCAGTTGCGGCCCCGGCTGCCCGGGTGATAGGGGTTGCCTTCGAATTTGCGCACCTCCCAGGTTTCCTTGTCGATATAGGCGGTAAGGCCGCAGGCCGACTCGCAGTTGAAGCAGGTGGTGGGCACTATGGAGTAGTGCTTTTTCTCCACCTTCGGCCAGGCTTTGGCTTCGTATTCCACCCAGTCATTCCATTGCTCCGGCGGGGGAAATTGGGTTAGTTTGCCCGGCTCGGTGAGGCGTTCCACCGGTTCCGCGCCGTTCTGGCTGAGGTTGGGTATGATGCGCAGTTTTTCTGCTATCGTTTCTATTAAGGGACGCTTTTTTTTGTTCATTTTTCTTCTTTTTAACGCTTTGCTAAAACCTGAGCAGTAAGCGGGATATAAGACATCTGTCAATTTTATAAACTGCCAACTGCTTTCAGCCGCCGTAGCCCTAAAGGGGCGGAGGAGGCCCACTGCTTACTGGCTCACGACAACTGAATCCTCTGCGGTGCTTCCACCCAGATGTGTTCCGTGATGTAAATGCCGATCAGGATGATCAGGCCGGCGGTGGCCAGCAGGGGCGCGTAAGTGCCTCCGGCCAGCAGCATGGCCAGCGGAACCAGGTTGCCAAAGACGATGCTTCCCGCCCAGAACAGGCTGCGGTAGCGGCCTTTGGTGATCATCTTAACGGCCATCTTCGCTTCCTCGGTCGGATGCGTGGTCGTCAGTTCTATGAGTATGATAAAGAGGTTGAACACAATACCTCCGATCATCATGTAGCGCAGGTAGGCCAGCCAGTCCGCCGATTCAGGCGTGAACAGGGCGATGATGCCGAAAGCGGCGGCGCCCGCCATAAAGCTGTGCGCCAGCATGTGGATGGACAGCGTGGGGCTCTGCCAGAAATCGCGCCCCTTGGCCTGCGCAAAGAGGAAGGCCGTATAAATGGCGGTGATCACGGCGAAGACGGCCGTAGCCCACTGCACGGGCGCCATAACGACATCCCAGCCAAAGTACATGGCCAGGCCGAACAGGGTGAGCAGAGCGCCGTAGATGGTGATGGTATA
>CAYVVK010000974.1:0-2205 GCA_964454855.1 uncultured Phaeodactylibacter sp.
CTACTGCCTACTGCCTACTGGAGAGGGGGGGACTTGGAGACGAGGAGACGGGGAAGCCGAACACTGCACACACTGCCTACCGCCCACTGAAAAAGCAACCCCTTGCCCTTTTCAATGTCTTTAAAGACATAAGTGAATCACCAATTTTAACCTCTTTAAAGAAAATCACCGATGAAAAAAGTATTTGTTTTGTTGTTACTGTCCTGCTTCCTGGCGCCTTTTGCCTTTGCCCAGACAGAGGAGGAAGTAAAAGAGGATGTGCGGGTAGAGATGGAACAAATAAAAAAGGACATGGAACAACTTCGCCAGCATCTGGAGGCAACCCTCAGGAACCTGGATACAGAGCTGAAGGACTTTGACCTGGACCTGTCCGGCTTAGATCAGTTGAAGAATATGGATTGGGAAGATCATCCCGGCTACAAGGAGGGCATGGCCTACCTGGAATCTGAAGAGTTCAGGCAGGAAATGGAACGGGTAAAAGTAGAAGTTAACCAGGCCATGGAAGAAGCCCGCCTCGAGATGGCCGAGCTCGAAAAGGTGAACTGGGAGGAAGTCAACAAGTCCATCGAGGAGGCCATGAAGAAAGTAGAGGAGGAGCTTTCCAAAATCCGCGAAAGAGAATAAACTGAAGGTGGCTGCCTGGCCGGCCAGGTCGGTTTTGTCTGGTCAGGCAGCCACAAAGACCTGTTTGTGGGCATCCCGGGCGGTAAACCCTTCCAGGCCATCCGGCAGTTTCCCGTGTTTTCCGAGTATCAGGAAACCACCTTCGGAAAGCTTTTCCCGCATCCTGCCGAATATTTCCAGTTGTAATTCCTCATCGAAATACATGGCCGCCAGATTGCGGCAGAGGATCAGTTGGAAGTTGCCTTCGGGCATTTCCTCCCGGATGTCTTGTTGCAGGAATTCTACTTTCCGGGCGATCTCCGGCCTTAGCTCATATTCCTCCTCCTTTTTGTTGAAGCCCTCTTCGATCCATTTATCTGGTAAGTTCTTAAGGCTGCCGCCGGAATAGGTGGCCTGCCGGGCCCGTTCCAGCATGTGTGCCTCCACATCAGTAGCGATGATCTCGATGTTCAGCTCCGGAAACTGCCGGGAGAGCCGAAAGTGATGGATGAGGGCCAGGGTGTAGGGCTCCTCTCCGGAAGCGCAACCGGCCGACCAGCAGCGCAGGGGCTGTTCTTTCTCCGGGCAGGCGCGGGCCAGTTCCGGAAGGATATCCTCCTTCAGGGCGTCAAAAACGCCTCTGTCCCGGTAAAAGCGGGAGATGGTGATGCGGCACATCTCATGGAGGTGCTCCCATTCCGAGGGATTTTCCTCCAGGTATTCCTGATACTCGCTATAGCCGGAAAGCTCCAACTCCTGAATGCGGCGTACGATCTTTTTGCAGGGCTGGCTCCGCACCTTGCGGAAGCCTTCCCAGCGAAAGTGCAAGCGAGGGAGCGCCCACTGCAGGAATTCGATACATTGTTGGCCTTTGCCCATAGCTGAGTGTCATAATACGAAATTAGGCTCTTTTCTTTCCCTAAAGAAGAGACAAGTTTTTAGTTTTACGGCAAAAATGAACCGTCAAATTTTAACCTTCTCCTTTCTTTTCACCCTGGCTGTTTTCTCCGGTGCTCAATCCAGCCTCCTTCAATCCGGCCCCATGCTGGGCTACAACGAGATGCGGGAGGTACTGCTCTGGGTACAGACGAACAGCCCGGCCACGGTGCAGTTCGCCTACTGGCCGGAAGGGCAGCCCAAACAGAAGTTCTATACCGATGAGAAACAGACAGAGGAAGCAGAAGCTTTCATCGCCAAACTGCCCGCCCGGGAGGTGGAGCCCGGCCAGAAGTACGACTATCAGTTGCTGATCAACGGCAAGGCGGTGCAACTGGATTATCCCACAGAATTTCAGGCACAGAAGCTGTGGCAGTGGCGCGAGGACCCGCCGGAATTTAAGGTCGCGATCGGCAGCTGCTTCTACGTCAACGAAGCCGTTTACGACCGGCCGGGAGACCCCTACGGCGGTGACTACAAAATTTTCACCGCCATTCACAGCAAGCGCCCCGACGCCATGGCCTGGCTGGGCGACAATGTCTACCTGCGCGAGGCCGACTGGCACTCCCGCACGGGCATCATGAAACGTTATACCCATACCCGAAGCCTGCCGGAAATGCAGCCCCTGCTGGCATCCACCCACCCCTACGCCATCTGGGACGACCA
>CAYVVK010000975.1:0-224 GCA_964454855.1 uncultured Phaeodactylibacter sp.
ACGGCACTCACCCGGAAGCTCAAAGCCGACGAGCGCAGCAGCCACATCGCCGTCGTGATGCTCACCGACAAGGCCGAGCGCCGCGATAAGCTGCAGGGCCTGGAAACCGGCGCCGACGACTACCTCATCAAGCCCTTCGACGCCGAGGAACTGCAAACCCGTGTGCGGAACCTGATCGACCAGCGCCGCCGCCTGCGCGAGCGCTTTGCCAAAGAAGGGTTGCT
>CAYVVK010000975.1:234-2205 GCA_964454855.1 uncultured Phaeodactylibacter sp.
TCGCCGTCACCTCCGTCGATGAGCGCTTCCTGAAGCGCGTCCTTAAGACCATAGAAGAGCATATGGACGATGAAAGCCTGTCAGTGGAAAGCCTGGCCCGGGAAGTCAACATGAGCCGATCCCAGCTGCACCGCAAGATCACCGCTCTGACAGACAAAACGCCTACGGCCCTGCTGCGCAGCATTCGCCTGCAGCGCGCCCGGCAGCTGCTCGAAAAAAAGGCCGGCAATACCACCGAAGTGGCATTCATGGTGGGCTTCTCCAGCCTGGCCTATTTTTCCAAGTGTTTTAAAGATGAGTTTGGGGTGCCGCCTTCGGAGGTGGGAAGTTGAGAGGGCTGTCAACCAAGCTTAAATCTGTAAAAAGTGTTAATTTACATTCACCTAAAACCCCAGGCAATGAACAAATATATACCGACCCTCCTGCTTCGCACCAGTGCTTCCATTTTGTTTTCTTTTATGCTGGCCCTGCCCGCCACTTCTCAGGCCCCCTGCCTGCACATTCAAGATGGACTTGTGGCGTACTATCCTTTTGACAACAACGCAACCGACGCCAGCGGCAACAGCAACGACGGCAACCTGATCGGTAACCCGGTATACGAAACGGGCGTATTCGGTTCCTCCATCCGAATGGATGGGGAAGGCGACTACATATCCGTCCCGGCCTCCGCTTCCCTCAACGCCATCGGCCAGGCATATACCATTGCCGCCTGGATAAAAGTAGATGAATGGTTCGTCAACAGTGCCGTAGCTTTTGCCTCAATCGTCAACAAAGGAGTGGAGAATATTTCCTCCCGGCAATTCTTTTTTGGCATCGAGGAAGATGCCATGCACACACTAACAGGCAGCTGTGGCGTATACAACGCTCCCAGCCCCTTCATGGCCCTGAACGAGTGGCGCTTTGTCGCCGTCACTTTTGACACGGAAACCAATCTGCTGGAGTTCTATCTCGACGGGATGCCTCTTACAATGGGCATGAGAACCTGCGGCGATGCATTGGTTGCCAATAACCACCCCATGCATATCGGCAGGGATATTTCCGGCCTCGATGAGTTTCTGAACGGCTGGCTCGACGAATTGCGCATTTACGGCCGGGCATTATCTGCTGGGGAGATCCAGGCCTTGTATGGAATTTGTGATTGCACCGATCTCACCGAGGGCTTTGCCGCCCCCGGCCTGGCTCATCCCTGGATCACCCTGAGCCCGAATTCCGACAGTGGGCTCGAATTGGTTGTTGACGCTGTTACGGGAGAAGATGAATTGCTAATCACTGCTTCTCCTTTGAATGGTGGTTCCGACCTGTGGCCGGCTTACAATTTCAATGCTCCAAGGCTGCTCCGGCCCGTTTCCGGCAACTGGATCGCCGAAACCAAAATGCATTTCCACCCCACAAGCCTTTACGAAGGAGCCGGTTTTCTGGTGGTTATGGATGACGAACCCGGCAGCGCCAATTTGCAACGTTTTAACGAGTTGTCGTCCGACAATGGCCAGGCGGGGCTGCGGATGGTGGAAAACTTTACACCTTATTCCGATACCCTCATCTGGTTGCGGCTGGAAAAACAGGGCAATACCTATTTCACCTCTCACAGCAGTGACGGCATGACATGGGTAGAAACGGGAAGTATGACACTGAATGAAGAGGCCCGCTACCTTGGCCTCACCGTTATCCGCCAGCCGCACGATGGTAACCTGAATGACTACGGGATTGCCGGCTTCGGCCACTTTTCGCTCACCTGCATAAATGATGAGCAGGAAATTTGTGATGACGGCCAGGACAATGACAACGACGGCCTGGTAGATTGCGGTGATCCCGACTGTAGTTCCTTCTGCTCCGGCCCCTGCTAGGCCTCCGATGATTTTAACGGCACTACTCTGGCAGGCCACTGGTTTACACTGGGGCAGCCGGCCTCGGATGTCAGCCTGACGGGCAACGGGCAGGTACAGATCACCGCACCTGCCGGTTCCGCCATCT
>CAYVVK010000976.1:0-2200 GCA_964454855.1 uncultured Phaeodactylibacter sp.
TTACGGCACATTCAGAGTTATCGATACTAGCATCATTCGAACAAGAAATTGCATCTGCACCGCACCGCTCACCCGCACCCGCTCGGGCAGGAAAGGCGAAGCATCCCCGCCTCCTTTGATGATCTCCCGCACAATGGTGGAACTGATGTGAGAATAGGCCGGCTGGCTGATCAGGAAGATGGTTTCCAGGCCCTCGCCGACGATCTGGTTGAGCTGAGAGATCGTCTTTTCATAATCGAAATCAGAGGCATTACGCAGGCCCCGCAGCAGGTATCCCGCGCCGATCTGCCGTGCGTAATGCGCGGTGAGGCCGCTGAAGTGCCCCACTTCCACTTTGTCTTCTTCCCGAAATACTTCTTCCAGCCAGTGGATACGGTCCTCAAGGCTGAAGAGGTATTTTTTCTGGTTGTTGATGCCAATGGCAACGATCACCTTGTCAAACAGTGGGATGGCTCGTTGCACCAGGTCGACATGGCCAACGGTTATCGGGTCAAATGACCCTGGGAAAACGGCTATTTTAGACATTGTTTCAGGAGCTTGGTATTCGGACTGGTTTTTGTTGGTTTATTCTCTTTAACCTATCAGCCTTCCAAAAGTTCCTGATAGATCTCGTAGTTTTCATCGTCGAAACAGACAAAGCGCACTTCTTCTGCTTCCTCGTTCGGCGCGATGAATGGCGCCATCCACGCCGCCGCCGCCCATGAGTGAAGAATTGGCGGCATTCACAACAGCATCCACTTCCTGTTTGGTGATGTCTCCTTTTATCAGCTTGATCTTTTCCATAGCCTTAATATGATAAATAAAGCCCTATTTACAAAAAAATTACCGCAGCAGGCGGAAAGAGTCCAGAAAGCGGTCCATGGCCCTGTTCAGGCTGCGCCCTTTGACGGTCACGGCCTGCAGGGCATAGTAGCGGTTATCGGCAAAGACCGCCCAGGTTTTGATCACGGCCTGCCCGTTGAGGTAATCGATACGCCATATCCTGCCCGGATTGTTGCGGTGATCGCGCTCGCTGGAGTATATGAGTTCGCCCCTGACGCTCTCCACGGCCGACTCGATGGTGGCATCGAAGAATTCATCGAGTAGTTCCGTGGAATCGGCATGCAGGGCGCCCTCCGGATAGTCACAGTAGCTGAGCATATAAAAATAGTTCTCCGCGGAATCCGCCTCCGGCGACTGGTAAAAAAAGGTATGGTAGGCCAGCTTACCGATAGGGGTCTCCACACTATCTACCTTGTGCTCCATCGGGCCGGGCGCCAGAACCCTGAACCGCCCTTCGTAAGACTGGAATTCCTCCCAGGACGGGCGCTGCGCCAGAGCAGGCTGCAATACGGCCACAGCGGCCAGCGTGAGAGCTATTGTTTTTAACATTTTCATCATGCCAGTAGAACGCCTCTTGTTTCCTTAAAGTTATTCTGAAATTGATAAGGGTTGGTTAAGATTACTGATTTCTGAAGAACATTTCTTCTTTACTTGAGGTTCTATCAAGACACTACTGCTTAGTTTAAAAGCAAAACTAACTCAGATGCCATATACACACCTTCGCCAGTTATACAAGATGGATTTCGGGCTGTTCACCGACCTTTACCAGCTGACCATGGCCTATGGTTACTGGAAAACGGGCATGTACAAACGCCAGGCCGCCTTTACCCTGTTTTTCCGCAAACCCCCATTCGACGGCGCCTACGCCATCAGTGCGGGCCTGGGCCTGGCCATCGACTTCCTGCAAAAACTGAAGTTCAGCCCGGAAGACATACAGTACCTCGGCAGCCTCACCGGCTCTACCGGCGAACCGCTCTTCGATGAAGGTTTCCTCAACCACCTGCAACGCATGGAATTTTCCTGCGATGTACACGCCATGCCGGAGGGTACGGTTGCCTTTCCTCATCAACCGCTCCTGCGGGTAAAGGGCCCCATCATACAATGCCAGCTCATTGAAACAGCGCTACTGACCCTTATTAATTTCTCTTCCCTGATCGCCACCAAATCCGCCCGCATCGTTCGGGCCGCCCGGGGCGACTCCGTGCTCGAGTTCGGCCTGCGGCGGTCCCAGGGTATGGATGGTGGTGTTACCGCCGCCCGCGCCGCCTACATCGGCGGTTGCCACGCCACGAGTAACGTCATGGCCGGCCGCCTGTACGGCATTCCTGTAAAAGGCACCCACGCCCACAGCTGGGTCATGTGCTTCGACGACGAGATC
>CAYVVK010000977.1:0-2196 GCA_964454855.1 uncultured Phaeodactylibacter sp.
ATTTAAGGGGCGAGCGCAGGCAGAACTTAACAGCCCTGCCCCGAGGGGGGAGGGCTTGCCAGCTCATGGCTTAGGGGAAGATTATGTGGGTGATACCTCCGGGCAGAGTATTGGCCGGGCCGGATGAATCCCCTGCCCGCCTGGGCGGCGCCCCGTACCTCCGGCCTTTGTGCCGGAGCAGAAAAAGTATTATTTCTCCAACTAGAAAGTTGGAGGTACGGTGCCACCAGCATGGCTTTGGGAAAGATTATGCGGCCAAGGCTTCTACGTACCGCTCACTCAATTGTTCGAGATAGCGGGAGTAGATCTGCGCAAAATAAGTGGGGTAGGAGTGGCGCTGGTAAAAGTCGTCCTGCAGGGCGGCGGACTGAAACTCTTCTTCGGTGAAGGCTTTGAGGAAGGCTTCTGCCTCGGGGAGGGTGAAGGAAACAGGCCGTGGCGTTTCATCATCGCCGCCATCCTGCAGGGCGGACAGCTTTTGGTAGGCCTGGTCCATTTGTTCGAGCAAAGCCAGGGTGTTCTGGGGGATGCTGCCTTCTTTTTTTCCGGTGAGGTAGTTTTTTAGGACGAGGATGAGGTGGGCGCCTAAGGCCTGGGCGTGGAGAGGGGATATGCTAAGTTTGACTTCTTTCATGTTATTGGTCTTTAGAATTTCCTGGCGGCTTCATCAATGTCTTCAAACAATTCATCTATGGTACAGTCAAATAATTCAGATAGTTGGATTAGGTGATCAATACTCGGCCGGCGGGTATGCACATACCACATTTTTACGGTGGTAAGGGATACGTCGCAGTGGCGGGCAATATCCCTGGCTTTACAGCCCCCTCCGTCTCCCCCGAGGGGGGAGGGTTTGCCAGCTCCTGGCTTTGGGAGAGGTATTGGCTTTTGGTTTTCGGCGCACTGTACCTCCGGCCTTTGTGCCGGAGCAGATACCTTTGGGTAGGGGCATTGGCCGGGCCGGATAAATCCCCTGCCCGCCTGGGCGGCGCCCCGGGCAGGCGGCCTCGTCCCCTTCACGCAGCCTTCATTCAACTGTGGGAGATTAGCGGCGCCAAATAGATCACTGGCCCTCTTCTTCCAGCCACTCGTCCAGATCCACATCTGTAATATTCTTTTGCAGGTTGGTATAGTTCCTGTTCGCCGTTGCCGATCAACTGCTTAGGCGATAAGCCTACGACAACACCAAGGCCTTAGGCCGTTCCGGCAGATCCCGGAACACCTTATAGTGCAGGTTGGTCTCCGGGAAGAAGATGGCCCAGGCGGTGAGCAGGAGGATCATGAGGTCGACGTAGAAGGATTGGTTATTCTGGTACCACATTTCCACGGCGCCTTTGTAGGGGAAGATGTATTTCTGGTAGAATTCCCGGGGCTCCATGCCGGACTCAGTCACCATCTTTTCTTCGTCGCGGAAGATGATGGAGCCGATGCCGGTGATGCCGGGGCGGGAGTTGTAGACCTTGGCCTGCACCTTTGGGGAGTACTGGTCGAAACTGACCTGCATGAGGGGGCGGGGGCCCACGAAGCTCATGTCGCCTTTCAGCACGTTGATGATCTGCGGAAGCTCGTTCAGTTTGGTGATGCGAAGGTAGCGGCCGAGGGCCGTGATGCGGGGGTAGTTGCGCAGGGTGATCTCTCCTCCTTTCATGTTAGGGCTGTTCTTCAGCATGGTGGCGAACTTCCAGATGTGGAAGTAGCGGTTGCGGTAGCCAACCCGCTTTTGCAAGTACAGCACTTCGCCCTCGCCGGAGAATTTCAGGAAGAGGGCGATGGGCAGCAGGATGGGCAGCAACAGCAGCGTGGCCACAAGGGCAAAAAGAAAATCGAAAAAACGCTTGATTGGGGGGTAAAGGTTTTTCATGTGGCGATAGTTTGTATGCTACATTCTCTGGTCAAGATGCTTTCCTTTCTCAATATGGCGAAAATCGGGGATAAATTCTTCTAAAAGAGCCACCACTTTGGCCTTGCTGAGCCGGTCGCCGCGGAACAGGCGTTCCAGTTCGCGGAACAGGTGCTCGATATCGGCATGGCTGCGGTGGGCCTCGCCTTTGATCACCCCAAGGGCGTGAAAGCGGCTGAAGTCTACCTGTTCCTTTTCTGTGTAGAACTCTTCATAGGGTTTTTCCCCCGAAGTGTCCGAGGTGAAATAGAAAACCGGATAATGGCGGCTGTCGGGTGTAAGCTGTGCCGCCTTCGCCC
>CAYVVK010000978.1:0-2192 GCA_964454855.1 uncultured Phaeodactylibacter sp.
ATGGGCTCTCACAACCGCCTGGCATTCAAAAGCGTCCAACCTTAGACGGGTAGCCATCTTGCATATACTAGTTGCTTATTTTCTAAGCCCTAAACGCTCTACCTTCTCCATTTCCACCCTGAGCCGCTGATAGGTTGCCTCCGTGACCGGCGTAAGCGGAATCCGCACTTCCTGGCGGCAGAGCCCCAGGATCTCCATGGCGGCCTTGATGCCCGGCGGGTTGCCGTCGACGTAGAGCCAGGGGTGGATGTCGAGCAGGGCTTCGTTGAGCTGCCGGGCCTGCGTCAGATCACCGGCCATGGCGGCGCGCACCATTTCGGAGAACGTACCCGGATAGGCATTGGCGATGACGGAGATGACACCGGTGGCGCCACAGGCGATCATGGGCAGGGTGAGGGCATCGTCTCCCGACCAGGCCTGGAAGTGATCCGGTTTGTCTTTGAGGATCTTCATGGCCTGCTCCAGGTTGCCGGAGGCTTCTTTAACGGCCATAAACTTATTGCTGGCATGGGCCAGGCGGAGAGTGGTGGCGGCCGTTACGTTGGAGCTCGTGCGGCCCGGCACATTGTAGATGATAATGGGGATCGGGCAGGCCTCGGCGACTGCCATATAGTGCTGGTAGATGCCCTCCTGCGAAGGTTTGCTGTAAGCCGGGCTGCTGGACATGATGGCGGCGATGCCGGTGAAATCGTATTCCCGGAGGGCATTCACCAGCTTTTCGGTGTAGTTGCTACCAAACAGGCCTGCCACGATGGGCAGGCGCCCTTTTACCACTTTAACGGTAAAGGTCAGTATATCCCGGCACTCCTGGGAGCTCAGGGTGATGGCCTCTCCGGTCGTACCCAGAGAAACGATGAAGTCCACCCCGCCCTCGATCACATATTCAATGAGCTTTTCCAGGGTGGGGTAATCAATGGATTTATCTTCCTTAAAAGGAGTCACCAGCGCTACGCCGGTGCCGCTAAATGGGGGCTGCCTCATGTTCAGTATTGGTTTTGCCGAGCAGGGTTTCCATCTGCTCGATAAATTGGCGGAGCCCGGCCTGAGGCGACAGGTCGATCATCAGGTCGAAGCAATAGGTATGCTCCGTATAGGGCCCTACGCGAAGTTTGGCTTTGGAAAGGGCAGCGATGTATTCGGTATGGGTGTTCGTTTGAGCATCTATGTGCATCAGCAGGTCAAAAGCCTGATCGATAAAGGAGGCCACTGCTTCTCCTTTCGGGCGGTAGGCCCAGTCGACCATTTTTTGATTATAGAAATCGAACGGGAAGTTTTCGCTATCGGTCAGGTCATCGAAATAGCCGAGCAGCTTAATGCGCTTGCCGCGCTTACGGAGTTCTTCGGCGTATTTCAGTATGGTATTGCGGGAAGATACGGTGGAGGCATTGAAGAGGATACCGATAGCCTGGGCGTTCTTCAGGTTCACCGCTCCCATTTCCCGGGAAGCGGGGCGCTGCTGAAGTTTTCTTTTCAGACTCCTTTTGTAAACCATCATCCGCATATCCTGTATGAAACTCATGCTGTTGTTTTGGTCGAGATAATAGATGTCAGATTTCAGACATCAGATGCCAGGCGTCAGACGTTAGATCTTCCGGCAAAGTTACTGTTTTTCTCCTTCGCCGACAATGGAGGCATCTACATCATAAACGCCCATCTGGGAGTACTTATTGATGCGGGCATCGATCCTTTCATCGGGCGTCATGTCCTGCACTTCGGCGATGGCCTTTTTGATCTGGCGTTTCAGCAGTTTGGCCATTTCCTCCGGAGCGGCATGCGCTCCGCCGAGGGGTTCTTTGATGATGCCGTCGATCAGGCCGAACTCGAACATGTGGTCGGCGGTGAGCTTCAGGGCCTCGGCGGCCTGTTCCTTAAAGTCCCAGCTGCGCCAGAGGATGGAAGAGCAGGATTCGGGAGAGATGACGGAGTACCAGGTATTTTCCAGCATGTACACGCGGTCGCCCAGGCCGATGCCGATGGCGCCGCCGGAAGCCCCTTCGCCGATCACCACACAGACCAAAGGTACCTTCAGCTGTGCCATTTCGAAGAGGTTGCGGGCGATGGCCTCCGCCTGGCCGCGTTCTTCCGCTTCCAGTCCCGGGAAAGCCCCTGGGGTATCGATGAGGCAGACGACCGGGTGGCCGAAGCGTTCGGCCAGCTTCATCAGGCGCAGGGCTTTGCGGTAGCCTTCCGGG
>CAYVVK010000979.1:0-2192 GCA_964454855.1 uncultured Phaeodactylibacter sp.
TCGAACAACAATATGGCGGGAAGGAGGTCTATGCCGAGGGGCTGGGGCTGGTTTATTACGACAAAAAGGTGGGCGATGAATTTCAGTGGGGCTATGCTCTGCACAGCCGTTACCCGATGAGCCGGCTGGAGGAAACATTCAAAAAGAGGATTCAACAACAAAGTGATAAGGAATGAAGCAACTTGCTCTAACTCTCATTTTTGGTATTGCCTTAGGAAGCGCGCTTTACGGCCAGGTGGCTCCCCCCACATTCCTCTGTGTAAATAATGACACGCTGGTTTGGGAAACTCCCGTCAATAACTGCGGGCCGTTTAACGCCTATCTTATATTTGCCAGCCAGGACATCGGCGGCCCTTACAGCCAGCTGGCCTCTGTTACGAACCCCGCCCAGACGGAATTCGTGCATGAGAATGCCGGCATGGGCACCTGGTTTTATTACCTGGAAAGCGACTTCGACTGCCCGGGCGAGCCCGTCCTGCAGTCGGATACCCTGGACAACCGCATTCCGGAAGGCGCTCAGCTGCAGGCCGTCTCCGTAAACGGCTCGGATGTGGAGGTCAGCTGGATACCCAGCCCTTCCCCGGAAGTAGTGGCTTACCTGATCTCGCGCAATGTGCCGGGGCAGGGCACTACCCTCCTGGATACCGTCTTCAGCGGAAATACCTACCTGGATACGGAAGCTGCTCCCAACGAAGGTTCCGAAACCTATTTTATAGAGGCCATCGACCAATGCGGCAATAAAAGCCTGGTGGGTGACCCCCACAATACCATATTCCTGACTTCCCAGGAGTCCAGCCCCTGTGAGCGCAGCCTCACCCTCAACTGGAATCTCTATCAGAATTGGCCCGGCGGTATCGACGCCCACGAGATATGGGTGTCGCGAAATAACGAGGCACCTAAACTGGAAGCCGCCACCTTTGGCGACGTGAATTCGTACACCTTCGAAAATGCCGACGATGGCGTGGAATATTGCTTTACCGTACGCGCTCAGCAGGCGGGTAAGGAAGTGGAAGCGGCCTCCAATGAGGTTTGCCTCACGCTGGACGTAGTGCAGGCCGTTCGCCAGTTGGTGGCCGTCAACGCGACGGTCACGGAAAACAACGAAGTGAGCCTGAGCTGGGTGTGGAACCCGAACGCCGAGATCGCCCGCTATTCCATCCTGCAATCCAGGGATAATGTGGATTTCACAGCGATCGAAAGCCTCAGCCCGGAGGAGCCCCTGCAGATGCAGAATTCCTTCCTGGCCTCCGGTGCAGAGCCCGATCGGGGCGCCCGTTTTTTCCAGCTGCAAACCATCGACGATTGTGAGGAGCAGGTAACCTCTAATACGGTGGGCACCATCTACCTGCGCGCCAATGCCCGCTCCGGCGCCAACGCCCTGAACTGGACGCCTTACGTAAATGAAAATGGCACCGTAATAAGCTATAAGCTCTACCGCCTCGGGGGCGGCAACCCCGTCCTGCTCAATAGCCTGGGGCCCAACACCAGGGAAACTGTGGATGACAACATCAACCTGGCGGATTCCAATCAGGTGCGGGCCTGCTATTACATTGAAGCGGAAGTAGCGGTAAGCCTCAGCGATACCTCCGAGGTGGTGGTTACCTCCCGCTCCAATATTGCCTGCGCCGAACAGGAGGCAAGCATCTACATCCCCAATGCCTTTTCTCCCAATGGCGACGGCCGCAACGACGTCTTTTTGCCCTTCCTGCAATTCGGCGCCCCCACGGCCTATACCCTGGCCATCTACGACCGCTGGGGCGGCAAGATCTTCGAAACCAATACTTTCGGAAAGGGATGGGAAGGCAACAGTAGTGAAGGCGAACGGGTGCCTGTAGGCCTCTACCTGTATCATTTAAGGATCGAACAAGGCAACGGCAAGGTGCTGGAAGAAACGGGAGAGATCTCGCTGATGCGCTAAAGCAAAAAGCCGGGGAGTTGCGAAACTCCCCGTTCCTTTTTTGCGTTATAATGCTGCATCGGAAGGAAAAAATTCATACCTTTGCCTTCCGCCGGGCGAAACAGGCGATAACGATTGCTGGAAGTCCGGAAAAATAATGGTCGGGTGGCCGAGTGGCTAGGCAGAGGTCTGCAAAACCTCGTACGGCAGTTCGAATCTGCTCCCGACCTCCACACTTTTGGCTACCCGTCTAACGTTGGACAGCCTTTAAAGACAGGGGGCTCCCGCCGTCTTC